>JAADCO010000153.1 GCA_013154385.1 Thermodesulfobacteriota bacterium | reverse complement strand
GGGGACGAGGCCCAGAAGGCCCTGCGCCGGCGGCTCGAACAACTGAAACACCTGGCGCGTCTCCTCGAGGAGGTCTCGGCACTCAAGGCCCGGGAGTCCGCGCTCCTGGCCCATCGCGAGGAGATGGAAGAAATAAGGCGGCGTCTCGCCCAGGATCAGCGCCTCTCGCCCCTCAAGCCCATCTTCGAGGAGTTCCGGAAGCTCGTCGAGGAGGTGCCGCGCGGAAAGGAAGAGCTTAAGGCCCTTTCGCGTCAGGAGCAGGAAAAGGCAGAGGCGCTCGAAGGTCTCAAGCAGGCCCTTACGGAGTTTCTGCGCGAAAAGGAGGCCCGCTTGCGCCTCCTTACCGAAAAGGAGGCCGAGGTGCGCGCGCTGGCCGCCGCTCTCGAGGATCTCCGGAAAAGGGAAGAGGGGCTCCGCGGACTCGAGAAGAGAAAGCAGGAGCTTCAAAAGAAGCTCTCCCAGGCCAAGGGGCTCCTCAGGAAAAAGCAGGAGGAGGCCGCGCGCATCCAGGAGGCGGTGCGGCAGGCGGAGGAAGAGCAGAAGAGGCTTTCCCTCGCGGCGGAGGAGAAGGATCTCCTCGAGCGCCTGGAGGCCCTGCGGCCGGATTTCTCCCTGCTCAAAGAGAAAGAAGATCGCCATCAGCGCCTGCATCGAGAGTATCTCGAGACACAAAAGAGGAAAGAGAAGACGGAGCTTGCGCTTGCGGAGCTCTGGGCGAAAGCCCTTGCCGCGCCTTTCCCCCGGCCTGAAGAGGCCCCGCAGGAGTTGGAGCGCCTGCTCGACGAGGTGGAGGCCCGCCTGGAACGGGTCTCTGCGGAGTGCCGGCGCTACGAGCGCCTGAACCAAGCGGTGGTGCTGGCGGCGGAGCTTCGGCCCGGCGAACCGTGCCCCGTGTGCGGGAGCCGCGAGCATCCCCATCCCCTGGACGCCGCAGAAACGCGGGAGGCCTACCAGGAGCTCGTGGCAGAAGAGGAGCGCCTGAAGAGGGAGAAGAAGCGCCTGAGGCAGGCGGCCTCGCGCTTGAAGCCCCTTTTTCTCGAATGGGAGAGGCTTGAGGCCGATCTCAAGCGCCGGGAAGGGGAGCTTCGCGAGCTCAAAAAGGAGATGGAAGGCCTGGCCGCCCGCCTGAGGAAGGAGTTGCCCGAGGTGCCGCTTGCGGAGTTTTCCGAGAGGTATCAGGCCCTCCGTGATCGTCAGCGCCGGGCGGTGGCCCTCCTTGAGGAACTCGAGAGGAGGCGCCGCGAGATGCAGTCCCTCTCCGACGAGATCCGCGCGCTCGAGCAGGAGGTCACCCGGCTTCAGGGTGAGATAGGGGAGCTTTCCGTGCGCCTCGAGGAGGAAAGGGAGGCCCTTTTGCGGGAGCGCCGGGAGATCCTCGCCCGGCTCAAAGACCGCCTCCCCGAGGAGGTGCTCCGGGAGATCGGGGCCGAACGAAAGGAGCTCGAGGACAAAGAGCATAAATGGCGGGAGCAGGAAAGGGCCCTCTCCGAGGAGCTTTCCCGAATCCAAAAGCAGATGGCCGCCTTGAAGGGTCTCCTCCAGGAAAAAGAAGGCCGGCTGGCCAGGTTCGGCGAGTCTCTCACGGAAGCCGCGCGGCAGGAAGGGCTCTCTTCCGTCGAGGAATTGGGCGCCCTCTTCCTCGACGAGGACGCGCGGAAAGGGCTCGAACAGAGGCTGAGGGACTGGGAAGAGGCCCTGAGCAGCGTGAAGAAGCGGAGGGAACAGGTGGAGGAGGAGCTCCGTTCCCTTCCGGAAAGGGAGCTTCCGCCGGAGGAACCCAAAGCCAGCGAAGAGGCCCTGGCGGAGCTCGAAGAGGCCCTGGCGGCCCTGCGCGAGAAGAAGGGCCGTCTCGAAGCCGAGATGCAGCAGCTCGCGCGCGACCTGCGGGAAAAGGAGAAGCTCCTCGCGGAGACCAGGGAGCTCGAGCAGGAGCTCCTTCTCACGGATGAGTTGCGCCAGCATCTTCGGGGTCGCGCGCTGGTCACCTTTGCCGCGCGCCATCTCTTCGGCGAGATCCTGGACGTGGCCAACGACCTCCTGCGGGATTTGCTGGGCGAGCGCTTCCTCATCCGCATGTCCCGGGAGAACTTTTCTTTTTCCGTCTACGACCTGCGCCTCGGTCACGAGCGCCCGGTGGAAACGCTCTCCGGTGGGGAGACCTTCGTGGTCTCCTTTGTTTTGGCCCTCGCGCTATCGGCTTACATCCAGCGCCTGCGCGCGAGACCCATTCACTTCTTCTTCATTGACGAGGGCTTCGGGAGCCTCGATGAGGACCTCCTGGAGGCCGTGTCCCAGGTCCTCGAGGAACTGCGCACGCAGGACCGCCTGGTAGGCATCATCACCCATCTGGAACGCTTCAAGCAACTGCTTCCCGCCCACGTCCTGGTCAAAAAGGACTCCACCGGCACCAGTCGCTTGCAGGTCAATGCCCCCGCCCTTGTTTAAAGGCTTTTTAATTCTGATTTCATGCTTAAGTAGTTTCTTGACAAAATTTCCCGACGAACCGAATGATTAAAGTTAGATCCAGGAGGGTGGAGACCAATTTGAGGAGGTGAAAGTTTATGGATGTCGTCTTGGCTTCACGTTTACAGTTTGCCGTGGCCTCTCTCTTCCATTTTCTCTTCGTTCCGCTGACGTTGGGTCTTTCCATTTTGACGGCGATTTTCGAGACCCTTTACGTCAAGACCGGGGACGAAGACTACAAGCGGGCGGCCAAGTTTTGGGGAAAGCTCTTCCTGATCAACTTCGCCCTGGGAGTGGTCACCGGGATCACGCTTGAGTTTCAGTTCGGCACCAACTGGTCGCGCTATTCCATGTACGTGGGGGACATCTTCGGCTCCCTCTTGGCCATCGAGGCTACTTTGGCCTTTTTTCTGGAGTCTACCTTCATTGCCGTCTGGCACTTCGGCTGGAACCGTCTTTCCCCGAAACTTCACGCCCTCTGCATCTGGCTGGTGGCCATTGCTTCCAACATCTCCGCCCTCTGGATCCTTCTGGCCAACGGCTGGATGCAGAACCCCGTGGGTTACACCATTCGCAACGGACGCGCGGAACTGGCCAGCTTCATAGACGTCATCACCAACCCCTTCGGCTGGATGGAGTTCATCCACACGGTCTCCGGGGCTTACATCCTGGCGGGGTTCTTCGTGCTGGGTGTGTCGGCCTGGCATCTGGCGCGCAAGAACGAGGTGGCCTTCTTCAAGAAGTGCTTTCGGGTGGCGGCCACCTGGACGTTGATCTTCGCGCTGTTTGAGGTCTTCAACGGTCATCTCCACGGAAGCGAGGTGGCCAAGGCCCAGCCCACGAAGCTCGCGGCCATGGAGTCCCTGTGGGAGACCAAGCAAGGGGCGCCGATGTATCTTTTCATCATCCCGGACGAAAAGAACGAGCGCAACAAGGTGGAGCTCTTCCCCATTCCGGGGATGCTCTCCCTTTTGGCCTATCACAGCCCGAACGCCACGGTGAAGGGCCTCAAGGAGTGGCCTCGCGAAGAAAGGCCTCCGGTGACGTTGACCTTCTGGTCCTTCCGGCTCATGGTGGGCCTGGGTTTCCTCTTTGCCGCTCTTTCGGTGCTCGTCTTCCTCTCGCGCGACAATCCGGGGCGTTTCCCCTGGCTTTTGCGCATCCTCCCGTGGGTCATTCCTTTGCCCTATCTGGCCTGTGAGTTCGGTTGGATGGTGGCGGAAGTGGGGCGCCAGCCCTGGATCGTCTACGGTTTGATGAAAACTTACGAGGCGGTCTCCCCTATCTCTCCCTTGCAGGTGGGGATATCCCTCCTTGCTTTCATCCTGTTCTATACCCTGCTTGGTCTGGTGGACTTCTATCTCCTCTTCAAGTTTGCCCGGAAGGGGCCCGAGCCCCGGACCAAGGTCTCTCTGACCGCCAAACCCGCAACCATCTAGGAGGAGGTCGCCATGGAACACAACATCTATCAGGTCATCTGGTTCATCCTTTGGGGGGTCCTCTGGGCCGTCTACTTCATGCTCGACGGCTTTGACTTCGGCCTGGGCATGATCATGCCCTTTGTGGCCAAGAACGACATGGAAAGGCGCGTCATCTACAACGCCGCCGGTCCTTTCTGGGACGGAAACGAAGTCTGGCTCATCACCGCCGGTGGGGCGACTTTCGCCGCCTTTCCCAAGGCCTACGCCATCATGTTCAGCACGCTCTACACGCCCCTTCTCTTGATCCTCTTCGCCCTCATCCTGCGGGGCGTGGCCTTTGAGTTTCGCGCCAAGGAAGAGAGCCCGGTGTGGAAGGCCGTCTGGGATCTCTGCCTGGTGGTGGGAAGCTTTGTGCCCTCCCTCCTCTTCGGCGTGGCCTTTGCCAACTTCTTCCTGGGGCTTCCCATTGATCGGGAGGGCATCCTCCACGGGAACATCATCACCCTTCTCAACCCTTACGGGGTGCTGGGAGGGCTCCTCTTCGTGGTGATGTTCGTGGTCCACGGGGCGACGTGGCTGTGCGTGAAGAGCGAGGGGGACCTCTGCCGCCGCGCGCGCCACGTGGCGGAGAAGTTCTGGGTGCTCGAGGTCCTCATCCTCGGGATCTTCCTGGTGGCCACGGGGCTCGTCACGGATCTCTGGGCCAACTTCTTCCGCTACAAGATCCTTTTGATCATTCCGGCCCTTGCGCTTCTCGGCCTGATCTCCATTCCGGCCTTTCTCGGTCAGGGGAGATACTGGTGGGCCTGGTTCGCCTCGGCCCTTACCGTGCTCATGACCACGGCCTTCGGGTTTGCGGGGCTCTTCCCGCGGCTCATCCCCTCGCGTCTCGACCCGGCGGCCACGCTCACCATCTACAACGCTTCTTCAAGCCCCTTGACCCTGAAGATCATGACGGCGGTGGCCCTGATCTTCGTGCCCATCGTCATCCTCTATCAGATCTGGGCTTACAAGCTCTTCAGCGACAAGGTGAGCCCGGAGTTCCTGGAGACCGAAGAGGCGTACTAAAAAAACAAAGAAGGCCCCTCCTCAAGCCAGAGGGGCCTTCTCTGTTCCCTCGGAAGGATTGTTTCTCCGAAAAAAGCCGGAAGATTATTCGAAGTATTTTTCTTCGACGATTTCGATGCCCGCTTCTTTGAGCCGGCGATAGTCCTCTTTGAGGCGGGCGTTGGCCACGTTGATGTTGGCCCTTTCCTGTTCGAATTCCTCCGTGGGAAAACCCATGACGTAGATGCGCTCGATTTCTACGGTTTGGTCTCCGATGTAGAACTTGAACTTCGCGGTGAGAAGATAGGCCTCGGTTTCCTCGACGATTTGAGCTTCCGGATGGATCTTCAGGATGATGGGGCGTTTGAGAAGCTGTACCTCGGCTTTGATTTTTTGGCCCGCTTTGGCGAGTTGGATGACGTCTTCGAGTCTTTGGATCTTCTTAACGTCCATCTTTTAACCTCCGCACTTTTTGAAGTGAAAATAAACACATAGTGACTCCGGTCAATTATTTGATGACGTTAAACCCGGCTTCGAAGGCCTTTTCGTTGGCTTCGATATACTTTGGTTTGACCAGCTTGCGCAAGCTGTTGAGAAAGGCCTCCTTGGAAAGGGGCAAGAGGCCGCTTCCCGCCAGGGCCCCCAGGACGACCATGTTCAGGGCCCGGCTGGTCCCGGCTTCTTTGGCCAGTTTCTCGCCCGGGAAGAGATAGACGCGGTCGAAGGTTTCGCGCAGCTTGGCGAGAGCCGGCTCGAGCTCCGGATAGGTGGCCAGACCGTCCTTGACGATCTGGGGCACGACCGGATCGGTGCTCGAGATGATGACCGTGTCGCGTCGGCAACGGGGCAGGGCGCGCAGGGTTTCCACGGGCTCAAGCCCCACCAAGACGTCGGCTTCCCCTTCGGAGATGAGGGGGCTCTTCCAGCCCAGGACGATGTTGGTCTCCACCACGCCCCCTCGCTGGGCCATGCCGTGCACCTCGGACATGGCCACCGGAAGGCCCTCGTTCAGGCAGGTCTCGCCCAGCACGCGCGAGAAGAGAAGAATCCCTTGACCTCCTACGCCAACCGCCAGGATACGCAACTTGGTCATGACTTCCTCCTTACTTCTTGGCCCTTCCGCGGAAGAGGATGCAGGGCGCCTTGGAGATGATGACCCCCAGTTCGTTGGAGGCCAGGATGGGTTTGACCGCGGCCTTGGCTTCTTCCTTGCGATAGGGGTTGATGGTCACCACCTGCGGGACTCCCAGGGCCTTGACCACGGCTTCGAGATCAATGCGGGGACGATCCTCAAGCCCCGGCCAGCGGAGTTCCTGTGAGGGCACGGGCTGGTGCCCGGTCATGGCCGTGGTCTCGTTGTCCATGATCACCAGGGTGAAACGGTGCTTGTTGTAGACGGCGCTTGCCAGGGGCGAAAGACCGGCGTGGAAGAAGGTCGAGTCGCCGATGAAGGAGACGATGCGCTGGTCCGTGGCCACGGAGAACCCGCAGGACGAACCCACGCTTGAGCCCATGCAGATGAGATAGTCGGCCATCTGGATGGGCGGAAGGAGCCCCAGGGTGTAGCAGCCGATGTCCGTGGGATAGATCGTGTTTTCCGCCTCTCCGAGCTCTTCGAGGACCTCCTTGACCACGAGATAGGTCTCCCGATGCGGACACCCCGGGCAGAGGGTGGGTGGCCGCGGGGGAAGTTCGGGGACCCAGGAGAGATCCGGTCTTTCGGGCTTTTGTTCTTCGAGCCCGAGGGCCCTGATGAGGGCGCCCTTGACCAGACCGGGGGTGAACTCGTAGAGGCGGGGCAGGTGCCCGGTGGCCTTGCCCAGGATGTTGGTGGAGAGCCCTCGCTCCTGGGCCACCAGGCGCGCGGCTTCCTCGAGGAAGGGTTCGAGTTCCTCTACCACCAGGCAGGTCTCAATGCCCTTCAGGAAATTGGCCAGAAGCCCCGTGGGATGGGGATGGGTGAACCCGAGGACGAGCACCTTGACCTTTCCCTCAAGGCCAAGTTCCTCAAGGGCGTCGAGCACGTAGTTGACGGCCACGCCGCTCGTGATGATGCCGAAGTCACCCTCGCCGAGGATGCGGTTCCAGGAGGAGCCGTCGGCCAGCACCGTGGCCTCGCGGATCTTTTCGAGCAGGACCTGGTGCCGCACGCGGGCCACGGCGGGCACCGGCACCCAGCGCCGCGGGTCCTTTTCAAAGCGCCCTTTGACGGGCTGGGAATAGTCCGGGAGCTCGTCCGTGTCCACCACGGCCCTCGCGTGAGAGACCCTGGTGGTGGTGCGCAGGATGACCGGAAGCTCGAGCTTTTCGGAGAGCTCGAAGGCGTAGGCCGTCATGCGCCGGGCTTCGTCCGGGGTGGTGGGCTCGAGCATGGGCAGCCCGGAGAACCTGGCGTAGAGGCGGTTGTCCTGTTCGTTCTGGCTGGAATGGCAGGACGGATCGTCGGCGGTGATGATGACCATCCCGCCGCGCACGCCGATGTAGGCCAGGGTCATGAGGGCGTCGGCGGCCACGTTGAGCCCCACGTGTTTCATGCAGGTGAGGCTGCGGAGTCCGCTGGCCGCCGCGGCGGCCGCCACCTCCATGGCCACCTTTTCGTTGGTGGAGAACTCGAAGTAGAGACCGGGAAGGTCTCTTTCTATCTGGAAGAGGAGGTTTCCTATCTCCGAGGAAGGGGTTCCGGGGTAAGCCGCAGCCACCCGCAGCCCGCCTTCCAGGGCCCCGCGCACGATGGCTTCGTTACCAAGGAGGAGAAGTTTTTCACCTTTGGCGGCTTCGACGATGGGATGCATGGGGACCTCCCGCACAATTTGAACTTGAAAGCCTAGGCTGGTGAGGTTTTACCTGGCGGGAGGTCAAAAGGCAAGCTAGAGATTTTGTGCGCGGCGCCAGCCTTCGGCTTTCAGGCGTTCGACGCGGGCGAGCGCCCACTTGCGCAGCTCTTCGAAGTAGCGCTTGGGATCCTCCTTGAGGATGGCGACGATGGCCTCTTTCTCGGCCTTGATGTCTTCGAGTTCCCCGGGATAGAGCTCTTTCCAGGTGGCGTAACCCTCGTCGAAGATGAAGTCCGGGGTGACCTTCTCCGGCGGGATGCCGAGCTTGGAGACGGCCATGAAGCGCGCGAGATCCATGTCGTACTCGATGAGCCAGCCGTTGTCCTGGATCATGCTCTCCGGGTCGAATTCGGCGTGCGCGGAGCAGGCAGGGCAATAGAGGCTCACGATGACCTCCGGGGGCATGACGTTGTCCCGAAGGTTGAACTCGGCCTCTTTTGCCCCGCACTCACAGCGCAGCCGGACTTCCATGCACATGGCGTCCTCCTAGGATTCCTTCTTCATGGTGCCCTGAGCTCCGCAGGAAGGGCACTTACGCGGCTTGCAGCGTCCCTCTTTGGTGGCTCCGCACTTTTCACACTTGAAAACCGCCATGGCTAAACCCCCTTGTCTTTCTCTTTTTCTTGACATTCACGACAGATTCCGTAAAAAACCACTTCATACCGTTTTACGTGGAAGTTTTTGGTGTATTTTTCCGGCAATTTTATCGGAAAGTCTTCGAAGACATCGAAGATGCGATGGCATTTTTCGCAGATCATGTGATGATGCGGCTCGACGTTGGGATCAAAGCGCTTCTTTTCCGGGTCGATGCTGAGCTCGATGATGAGCCCGCGCTCCTTCAGGGCCTCGAGGGTGTTGTAGACCGTAGCAAAGGACATGCTCGGGAACTTCTGCCCCACGTGCCGGAAGATGTCTTCCGCCGAAGGATGGACGGTGTTGCCTTCCAAGTACTCCAGGATGGCCAGCCTCTGGGGGGTCATCTTGAGCCCCAATTTCCGGTAGTGTTCAATCTTTTCCTTGGTCATTTCGAATCACCCTTTCGATTTTAATTGAGTTTTAAAATCTTTATCGCCACGGATCATATCTAACTTTAATTCATTTATCAAGTGCTAACAATAAACTACACTTAAGGCTTCGCATAGCATCTTTACCGGAAGCCGAAAGTGCCGTTTGAGGGTCAGCCAGCAGGAGGTGCAGGCCGTAACCAATTCGTGGACACGTTGTCTTTCGAGGGTTTGGTGGAGAGAACGTAAAATTTTTTGACTCTCTTTCGGGAAGCGGATTCCGAAAAGTCCGCCTCCGCCACAGCAACCTTCATGAATCACAAATTTTGTTTGGTACCACCATTTCATACTACTTATATATCTTAGGTGACACGGAACTTGAAATAAAAAATAGTGATACTTACGAACGAATCCTTGAAAAAATAAGAACGAAGAGGCTTCGAAAGTCTTTTGGGCCACCTGGTCGGCCAGTTGCGCCCATTTGCTGCCCCGAAGATAGCGCGGATAGAGGACCTTCAAGGTGTAGAGGCAGGAAGCGCAGGGGGTGATGACGACCTCGGCCTCGGCGAGGGCCGAGAGGTTGCGCCGGGCCTGCCGCAGGAAGGAAGACCGCGCCCCCAGGCTCAAGGCGAAAAGACCGCAGCATCCCTGATCCCGGGGAAGCGCGGGCGAAAACCCCTTTTTCCGCAGGAATCCCACAAGGGCCTCCACGGCCTGGGGATAGAGGAAGTCCCCTCCGCAACCCAGGAAGACGACGGGGTTTCCGCGTTCGGGGAGCTCTTCTCTTTCGCGAAACCTGGGTCCGAGGCGGAGGACCGCCTCCCACGCGCCGGTGACGAGGTCCGCCCCGGTTAGGGGATGGGCCTCCCGCGCCGCAAGCACGAGTTCCACCACCGGCACCTGGTTGGGGCAGACGGCCTCACAGGAGCCGCACAGGAGGCAGAACGAAAGGGCCTGGCCCCGGAGGAGTCCGGCCTGGTGGAGGGCCACCCTCCCGCGCGGGGAGAAGGTTTCCCGCCGGCTTGTCTGAAAAGTGGGGCAAACCGAGAGGCACTTGCCGCATCGGGCGCACTTCTCAGGACCCATCCTGCTCGTCCTCGCGGGCCACGAATTGGTCGAGCCACCAGGAGGCCCAGTCCGTTTCCGTGATGGCCGCGGCCAGTTTTTGGCCGATCTCGGTGCGCAGGCGCCTCTTGGCGTAGGTTATCCAGCGCGAGGCGTAGGGATTCCCCAGGTCGTGTTGCTCCTTGAGCATGATGAGGAGATCGAGCTGGTCTGCGTCGTGGACGAGTTGGGCTTCGAGGCTTTCGCCCCGCCGGTATTCGTCCCAGAGGGCCTGCCACTCCTTGCCGGCGGGAAGCCCGGAGAAGGCGTCTTTCGCCGCCGCTTCTTCGTCCACCTGGTCGTAGAGCTTGTTCACCGAATTGAGGTCTCCGGTGCGGGCCTCGAGGAAATCGTGAAGGATGGCCATCTTCAAGAGCTTCTTCTCGTCGGCTTCCGGCACGAGAGACGAAAGGAGAAGGGCCGTGAGCGCCACGCCGAAGGAATGAGCGGCGATGGTCTCGCTTCCCGTGCCCAAATAGGCGTAACCCGTGCGCTCCAGGCGCTTGAGCATGGCCCCTTCGAAGAGGAACTTCGCTAGCCGCCGCATACGAACACCTCCCAAGAGTTTTCCCGGAGTCTTCGATTTTTAACTCACATCTTGAAGGAAGGCCATTCTGCGACTAAAACCGTGCTCCTAAAAACGAGGGAAAACCGCCGAGGAGGTCTTATCCATGGCCGAGGAAAAAACTTACAAGATTGCCGTCATCCCGGGCGACGGAACCGGGCCCGAAGTCATCCGCGAAGGCGTCAAGGTCCTTGACGCCGCGGCCGAAAGGTTTGGCTTCAAGCTCAAGTATCAATACTTCGATTGGGGCGGCGAGCGCTATCTCCGCACCGGAGAGACCATCCCCGAGGGGGGCATCGAAGAGCTCAAGAAGCACGACGCCATCTATCTCGGGGCCATCGGGCATCCGGACGTGCCGCCGGGCATCCTCGAGAAGGAGATCCTTCTCCGCATCCGCTTCGAGCTCGACCAGTACATCAACCTGCGACCGGTAAAGCTCTATCCGGGCGTGTGGACCCCCATCAAGGACAAGGGGCCGGAAGACATCGACTTCGTCGTGGTGCGGGAGAACACCGAGGGGCTTTACGCCGGCGGAGGCGGCTTCCTGCGCAAGGGAACGCCCCAGGAAGTGGCCGTCCAGGAGTCCATCAACACCCGCTTCGGGGTGGAGCGCTGCATCCGCTTCGCCTTCGAGCTCTGCCGCAAGCGCAACAAGAAGAAGGAGCTCACGCTCGTCGGCAAGACGAACGTCCTCACCTACGCCTGGAACCTCTGGGAGCGCACCTTCTACGAGGTGGCCAAGGAGTATCCGGATATCAAGACCTCTTACGCCCACGTGGACGCCACCTGCATGTGGTTCGTGAAGAACCCGGAATGGTTCGACGTCATCGTCACCGACAACATGTTCGGCGACATCATCACCGACCTCGGGGCCATCATCCAGGGCGGCATGGGAATCGCCGCCGGAGGCAACATCAACCCCGAGGGTGTTTCCATGTTTGAGCCCATCGGCGGCTCGGCGCCCAAGTACACGGGCAAGAACGTCATCAATCCCCTGGCCGCCATCTGCGCGGGGATGATGATGCTTGAGCATCTCGGCGAAGAGGAAGCGGCGCAGGCCATCGAGAACGCGGTCATCAAGGTCTGCCGCGACCATCTGAAGAGCCTTTCCGCGGGCAAGATGGGTTACTCCACCTCCGAGGTGGGCGATCTCGTGGCCAAATACACCAAGGAAGGAGTCGAACTCTAAGATGACCGAACTCGAAGCCGCCCGTTCGGGAAAGATTACCGAGGCCATGGAGCAGGTGGCCCGGGCCGAGGGGGTCTCGCCGGAATTCGTGCGAGACCAGGTGGCCCGGGGCCACGTGGTGATCATCAAGGCCCGGCAGAGCGGCCGGGCCGTGGGTGTGGGGGCCGGGCTCTTCACCAAGGTCAACGCCTCCATCGGGACTTCGAGCCATCTCTGCGACCCGGAGCTCGAGAAGAGAAAGGCCCGGCTGGCGGAGGAGGCCGGGGCCGACACCCTCATGGAGCTTTCCGCCGCCGGAGACATAGACCAGATCCGGCGCGAGATCATCGAGACCGTCTCCCTCCCGGTGGGAAACGTCCCCCTCTATCAGGCCTTCTGCGAGGTGCTCCGCGAGCACCACGACCCCGCCAAGCTCGATCCGGACTATCTCTTCGAGCTCATCGAGCGCCAGTGCGCCGACGGCATCGCCTTCATGGCCATCCACTGCGGGATCAACCTCTTCACCATCGAGCGCTTGAAGGCCCAGGGCTATCGCTACGGAGGGCTCGTCTCCAAGGGCGGAAGCCTCATGGCCCAGTGGATGGTCAAGAACCAGCGCGAAAATCCCCTCTACGAGCAGTTCGACCGCCTGGTGGAGATCCTCAAGAAATACGACACCGTGCTCTCTTTGGGAAACGGGATGCGCGCGGGCGCCATCCACGACTCGCTTGACCGCGCCCAGGTGGCCGAGCTCCTCATCAACTGCGAGCTGGCCGAGCGGGCGCGGGAGGCGGGCTGTCAGGTGATGGTCGAAGGGCCGGGGCACGTCCCCCTCGACGAGATCGAAGCCAGCGTGCTTCTGGCGAAGAAGATGTCCGGCGGGGCGCCCTACTACATGCTCGGGCCCCTTCCCGCTGACGCCGGGGCCCCCTACGACCACATCACCGCGGCCATCGGGGCGGCCATCTCCGCCAAGGCCGGGGCGGACCTCATCTGCTACGTGACGCCGGCTGAGCACCTTTCCCTCCCCAACGAGGAGGACGTGGTGCTGGGGGTGAAGGCCGCGCGTCTGGCGGCCCACGTGGGCGACGTGGTCAAGCTGCGCGGCAAGGCCGACCAGCGCGACATGCAGGTGAGCAAAGACCGGCGCGATCTGCGCTGGGGGGCGGTTTTCGAGAACCTCCTCTTCCCCGAGGACGCGCGCCGGCTGGTTGAGGAACGCCGCTCGGTCAAGGACCGGAAGTGCTCCATGTGCGGCGATCTCTGCGCGCTCGAGCAGGCCGAGATCGTCTTCAAGGACTTTTTGAAAGCTTCGAAGCGAAACGATTGAGGGCTTCCGGGGCGATCTCGATGACCAGGGCCCCGCGCAGGTCGCCGACCTTCAGCTCGCGGGCCTGGTCTTCGGGGTAGAGTTCCCTCAGCTCTTCCTGGAAGCGGATGCGCGAGCCGTGGCAGGGAAGACAGCTCTTCTTCACCTTTAAGGGCAACACGTAGAGATAGAAGATCTTTTCCCCCCTCTCCCGGATGATGATCTGGGGCAGGGGCTCCTCGCCGAGTCTCAGGCTCTCGAGGAAGTTTTCCAGGCTTTCGGCCACCTCCGGCGGGGCCAGGTTGCCTATGTCGCGGTATTGCAGGGCGAAGAGTTCCACCTTCACGCGGTAGTCTCCCACGTAGTCTTGAGTCCAGTAGGTGAGCTCCCTGGGGAAGTTGCGGAAGAACTTGGCGGCCTCGTAGAAGCCTTCCTTTTCGAGGAGGGAGAGGTCCTCCTGGACCAGAGTCTCGAATCGTTCCTGCACGCGGTTTCCGATGAGGCCGAGGCTCTTCAGGGGTTGAGCCCAGCCCTGCACCGCCGCGAGGAAGAGGATCATCAGGACAAAGAACAATTTCATGCCGGCCAATTAACTGGCCTCCTCAGCGGGCGTCAACTCCGTGTTCTCCACCGTGTTTTATGGTATCTAGGAAGTATGGCGCATCTCAAAGTGGTAGACCCGGATCGTTGTGTGGGATGTCAGCTCTGCATGTTCGCCTGCCAGCGGCGGACCGGCGAAGGCGGCATTGCCGAGGCCGCCATCCACGTGCGTTCCCGCGGGGGCATCAGCCGCGGGCTCACGGTGGTGGTTTGTCGGGCCTGCGAGGAACCGCCGTGCGCCGCGGTGTGTCCCAACGGGGCCCTCATCAAGCGCAAGGGCGGCGGGGTGGTGCTTGCGCCCAAGAAGTGCCTGGGTTGCGGTCTCTGCCGCGAGGCTTGCACCCTTCAGGCCATCTTCTGGAACGAGGCCACCGGAAAACCCGTGATCTGCATGCATTGCGGCTACTGCGCGCAGTATTGCCCACATCACGTCCTGGTCTTGGAGGAAGGACATGCTCAAGGATGACCCTTTGAAGAGGGTCCTTTACGTGGATCTGGCCACCAAGAAGTTCTGGGTGGAAGAACGCCCGGAACTCTTCGAAGAAAACATCGGCGGCACCGGGGTCGCCAGCAAGCTCCTCGAAGAGGAGTGCCCGGTGGGCATTGACCCCCGGGACCCGAAGAACCCGATCATTCTGGCCGTGGGGCCGGCCAACGGCCTCTTCCCCATCGCCTCGAAGACCGTGGCCATGTTCCAGTCGCCGCATACCGGAAACCTGGGGGAGAGCCACGCCGGTGGCCGCAGCGCCACGTGTCTCCGGCTGGCGGGCTACGGGGCGGTGGTCATCCGCGGGCAGAGCGATATCCCGGTCTATCTGGTGATAGACCGCTCCGGGGTGAAGTTCCGCGACGCGCGGGCCCTCTGGGGGCTTTCGGTTTCGGCCACCGGGCGCGCCATCCGCGAGAAGGAAACCGGAAGCGGGTTGCGGAGCATCCTGCGCATCGGTCCGGCCGGGGAGACCGGGGTGACCTATTCCTGCGTGGTCACCGAGACCTATCGCCACTTCGGACGCCTGGGCCTGGGGGCCCTCTTCGGGGCCAAGAAGCTCAAGGCCGTGTGCCTGGTGGGGCGTCGCTCCCTCCCCGTCACGGATCGCAAGCTCTATCGCGAGCTCTACGACGAGCTCTTGAAGCGCCTGCGCGAGACCCCGGCCCTCAAGAAGTATCACGACCTCGGCACGGCGGTGAACGTCATCCCCCTTAACGAACGCGGGGCTCTTCCCACGCGCAACCTGCGCCAGACCCGCTTCGAGATGGCGGAAAAGATAAGCGGCGAGTACTTTGCCGAGCATCTCCTCAGCCGCCGTCTGGCGTGCAGCCATTGCCCCATGGCCTGCATCCATCTGGCGGCCCTCCGCACCCCCTACGAAGACGAGCCCTATTTCTACAAGACCACCTTCATCTCCTACGACTACGAGCCCATCTACGCCAACGGGAGCATGATCGGCGTGGGCTCCGCCGAGGGCATCCTCAAACTGCTCGACACCATAGACAACCTGGGGCTCGACGCCATGAGCAGCGGGGTGGTGCTCGCCTGGGCCACGGAGGCCTTCGAGCAGGGCTTGGTGGGCGAGGAGGAGACGCTTGGCCTGAGACCCCGCTTCGGCGACGTGGAGACCTACCTCCAGATGCTCCACCACATCGCCTATCAGAGCAACGAGTTCTATGCGGCCCTGGCCCGCGGCGTGGCCTACGCTTCCTCGCGTTACGGAGGCGAAGACTTTGCCCTGGCCTTCGGGGGAAACGAGATGCCGGGTTACCACACGGGCTACGGGGCCCATCTGACCCATCTCACGGGTTCGCGCCACAGTCATCTCGATTCCGGCGGTTACAGCTACGACCAGAAGCTCTCTCCGGAAGAGATCACGCCCGAGAAACTGGCGCACATCCTCTTCGACGAGGAGGTCTATCGGCAGATCCTCTCTTCCGGGGTGTGCTGTTTCTTCGGGCGCAGCGTCTACAACTACGAGACCCTCTCCCGCATCTTCAAGGTTTCGGGGTTCGATTTCGAAGTCGAAGACCTCAAGGCCCTGGGGCGGAAGATCCTGCGCCGGAAGTACGCCTTCAAGAAGGCCCGGGGTTTCGAGCTCACCAAGCTCAAGATCCCGCGGCGCATCCTCGAGACCGTCTCACCCCACGGCAAGCTTGAGGAGGAATTTCTGCGCCAGGGGCTTGCGATTTACAAGAGTCTCCTCGAATCCGGGGCCTGATTCTCTCTCCTTGACACCAAGCCTTTGACAGGGCTAGTTTATGGGGGAATTTGCGGTAATATTTCGAATTTTTTCTTGCTATGGTTGAGACCATTGACCTCTCGGATCGCTATCGCAAGGTCCTCGCCATCGTGGTGGAGGACTACATCCGTCACGCCGAACCCGTGGGTTCGCGCACGGTCTCCAAACGCTTGGAGCCGCCGCTATCCCCGGCCACGGTGCGAAACATCATGGCTGACCTCGAAGAACTGGGGCTCCTCACCCAGCCCCATGTCTCCGCCGGGCGCATTCCCACGGAAGAGGGCTTCCGTTACTACGTGGAGAACCTTCTCGAAGCGACCCCTCTTCCGGAGAGCACCAAGGAAGAGATAGAACGCGCCTTCGAGAGCGAGGAGATCGAAGACCTTTCCGAGCTTTTGAAGGTCGCCTCGCGTCTCCTCACGCAGGTGACGGGCTTTCCGGCGGTGGTTTCGGCCCCGCGCCTGGGTAGCGAACGCCTCTGGAAGATAGACTTCGTCCCGCTGGGCCGCGGTCTGCTCCTGGTGGTAGCGGTGACTCAGGCGGGCATCGTGGTCAACCGGCTCTTAAAGATTCCGCCCCACATCTCCGAGGAGGCCCTGCGGCGTTTGGCGGAATACCTGAACGTGAAGCTTCCGCATCTTACGCTCGAGGAGGCCCGGGACGAGCTCCTCAAGGAGATCGAGGCCGAGCGCAAGCTCCTTGAGACCATCTTCGAGGAGCTCGAGGAGGGGGAAAAACCCGAGGAGCCCATCGTGGAGGGGCTCAGCAAGCTCCTTGAGATCCCGGAGTTCAAAGATGTCGAGCGCCTGAAGGAAGTCCTGCGGGCCTTTGAGGAAAAAAACATCTTCCTCAAGATCATTGATCGCTGTCTGGGGGCCCACGGGGTGCAGATCCTCATCGGCGCGGAGACGGGTCTGGGAGTGCCGCGAGACCTGAGTGCCGTGGCCAGCCCCTACTTTCGGCAGCAGCAGCCGCTGGGGGGCTTGGCGGTCATCGGTCCCATGCGGATGGACTATTCCAAGGTGGTCCCGGTGGTGGACTACACTTCACGGTTTCTTTCCCACCTTCTGGACAAGCTCACTCCCCGCACTTAACTTTTCTTCCGGCAATTGGAAGTTTTCGCTCGAAAGAATCGATAGGGGTGAAACCATGAGCAAGGTTTATCACCTCTATCGTGGCGGAGTGCCTGCTAAACCATCAGAGGAGGGAAATACTGTGATGGAAGTAAAAGAAGCTCAGGGCGGGGGTCAGGAAGCCCAGGAGGCTCAGGAGCCCCGTCAGGAAGAGCAAGAGACATATCCTGAAAGCCGAGAAGAGCTGATTGCTCTGATCAAGCAAAAAGAAGAGGAAGCCAAGCAGTATCGTGATCAGATGCTCCGCTACGCGGCGGAGATAGAGAACCTGAAAAAGGTCTTCAAGCGCGAGAAGGAGGAGTACTTCAAGTACGCGCTTGAGACCTTCATGCGCGAGCTTTTGCCCTTTGTTGACAACCTCGAGCGGGCCCTGGAAGCGGCTCGCAAGAGCCAGGACGTGGAGGCCCTGATCGAGGGGATCGAGCTCACGCTCAAGGGCTTGCTCCAGACCCTTGAGAAGTTCGGTCTCAAGCAGTTTGAGGTCGCCATTGGCGAGGCCTTCCGTCCGGAAGTGCACGAAGCCCTGGCGGTGGAAGAGACCGAGGAGCATCCTGAAGGTGCGGTGGTGCGCACCTTCCAGAAGGGCTACACCTTGCACGAGAGAGTCATTCGCCCCGCTTTGGTAGCGGTGGCCAAGAAGCCTGCGCAGAAAGAGACATCGGGGGACCAGACCTCCGGTGAAAATCAAAATTAAGGATTGGAGGGTGAGAAAATGAGTGAGAAGACTGCGAAACCTTTGGGCATCGATCTGGGAACGACCAACTCTTGTATGGCCGTTTTCGAGGGCGGGGAACCCAAAGTAATCCCCAACCGTGAAGGATCTCGGACGACACCATCGGTGGTGGCCTTTCTTGAGGACGGCCAGATCCTCGTAGGTCAGTTGGCCAAGCGCCAGGCCATCACCAATGCGGAAAATACGATCTTCGGTATCAAGCGCCTCATGGGCCGGAAGTTCAAGGACCCGGTGGTGCAGGAGTGGGCCAAGCGCGTGCCCTACAAGATCGTTGAGGCGCCGAACGGCGACGCCCACGTCGAGGTGCGGGGCAAGCGCTACAGCCCGCCGGAGATTTCGGCCATGATCCTTCGCAAGCTGCGCGATGATGCCCAGGAATATAGCGGGGCCGAGGTCAAGGAAGCCGTCATCACGGTCCCGGCCTACTTCGACGATACGCAGCGGCAGGCCACCAAGGATGCCGGCCGTATCGCCGGACTCAACGTCTTGCGGATCATCAACGAGCCCACGGCGGCTTGTCTGGCCTACGGGCTCGACAAGAAGAAAGAGGGTACGGTGGCCGTCTTCGACCTTGGCGGCGGCACCTTCGATATCTCCATTCTCGAGATCGGTGACGGGGTCTTCGAGGTGAAGGCCACCTCTGGAGACACCTTCCTCGGCGGTGAAGACTTCGACATGCGCATCGTGGACTACATCGCCGAGGAGTTCAAGAAGGAGCACGGCATTGACCTGCGCCAGGACCGCATGGCCCTCCAGCGCCTCAAGGAGGCGGCGGAGAAGGCCAAGATCGAGCTCTCCACGGTGCAGGAGACGGAGATCAACCTTCCCTTTATCACGGCTGACGCGAGTGGCCCGAAGCACCTGGTGATGAAGCTCACCCGGGCCAAGCTCGAGTCCTTGGTCGAGGATCTCATCCAGCGTCTTGAGGAGCCCTGCCGCATCGCGATGAAGGATGCGGGGGTCACGCCGCAGGACATTGACGAGGTCATCCTCGTCGGCGGTATGACCCGTATGCCGCGCGTGCAGCAGAAGGTGAAGGAGATCTTCGGCAAGGAGCCCGTAAAGGGCGTGAACCCCGACGAGGTGGTGGCCATGGGTGCGGCCATCCAGGGCGGCGTGCTCAAGGGCGACGTGAAGGACGTGCTGCTTCTCGACGTGACTCCGCTCTCCCTGGGTATCGAGACCCTGGGTGGTGTGTTCACCCCGATCATTCCTCGCGGAACCACCATTCCGACGAGGAAGAGCCAGATCTTTACCACGGCGGCGGACAACCAGACCTCGGTGACCATCCACGTGCTGCAGGGTGAGCGGCCGATGGCCAAGGACAACAAGAGCATCGCGCGCTTTGAGCTGGTGGGTATTCCGCCTGCGCCGCGCGGTGTGCCGCAGATCGAGGTCACCTTCGACATCGACGCCGACGGTATCTTGCACGTGACGGCCAAGGACCTGGCCACGGGTAAGGAGCAGTCCGTGGTGGTCAAGCCGTCCTCCGGTCTCAGCGAGGAGGAGATCCAGCGCATGATCAAGGAAGCCGAGGCCCACGCCGAGGAAGACAGGCGGCGCAAGGAGCTCATCGAGGCTCGCAACCAGGCCGACAGCATCATCTACTCGGTGGAGAAGTCCCTCTCCGAGCTCGGCGACAAGGTGCCGGAGGACGTGCGCAAGGAGCTCCAGGAAAAGATCGAGGCCCTCAAGAAGGTCATGGAGGGCGAAGACATCGAGGCCATCAAGAAGGCCACCGAAGAGCTCACCCAGGCCTCTTACAAGATCGCCGAGATGGCCTATCGCCAGGCTCAGGCCGGTGGTGCCCAGGCTGGCGGTGCGGCCGG
>JAADCO010000120.1 GCA_013154385.1 Thermodesulfobacteriota bacterium | reverse complement strand
GGGACGAGATCCTCTTCTGCCGCGCGTGCCAGAAGGCCCTCCCCCTGGTCTCCCCGGGATGCCCGATCTGTGAGGGACCAAGCGAACCGGGACACCTCTGCCCGCGGTGTGCGTCCCGGTTCTCCTTCGAGCGCGTGCTGGTGCCCTTCTATTACGCCGGGCCCATCGCCGAAGCCGTAAAGCTCCTCAAGTACGAAGGGCGCCTCTGGCTGGCCCGGGAGCTGATCCGGCTCTGGAAAAGCCACGCGGAACTGCCCGAGGCCGATTTCCTGATCCCGGTCCCCCTGCACCCTTCACGTCTCTACGAAAGGGGGTTCAACCAGAGCCTTCTCCTCGCCCGCTTCCTCGACAGGCGCCGGGTCCTGGCTGACGAGTTGCAACGGCTGCATCGCACGCGCCCCCAGACCGGTCTTTCCCTGCGCGAAAGGCAGAAAAACGTCCGCCGGGCCTTTGCCCTGCGACGTGAGGGAGCCGTGCGGGGAAAGAGCATCGTCCTGGTGGACGACGTCCTGACCACCGGCGCCACGGTGGAGGAGTGTGCGCGCGTGCTGAAAAAAGCGGGAGCCAAGGAAATCTCGGTGGCCCTCCTCGCCAGAGCCCGCTAAAATGCCCCCATGCGTCTCGGTGTCATCCAGTGCGAGATCAAAGACCCGGTGGGGTTCGAAGACCTCCGGGCCCTCTATCCGCAGATAGAGGCCGACCT
This sequence comes from Thermodesulfobacteriota bacterium, assembly GCA_013154385.1. Lineage (GTDB taxonomy): Bacteria > Desulfobacterota > Thermodesulfobacteria > Thermodesulfobacteriales > Thermodesulfatatoraceae > JAADCO01. The sequence continues at coordinate 3,935 of JAADCO010000120.1, read as the reverse complement.
GGTGGTTGCCCCGGAGCTGGTGATCACCGGAGAGCGGCTCCTCGGAGAGGACGAGTACGCGCGGCGCCTCAAGATCCTGCACGAAATGGTGGCGGCGCGCGGCGTCCCGCTGCTTGCCGGGGCGCTCGACCCCCAGGGGCCCCTGAACAAGGCCCTTCTCTTCACCCGCGAAGGGGTCCGCACGGTGGCGGAAAAGGTCAACCCCTTCCCGGGGTTCGACGTAAAGATCGGCGTCAAGCCCGGCCTCCAGCCGACCCCTTTTCTCCTCGCGGGAAAGAGGCTCGGGGTGGTCATCTGCTTTGACCTGCGCTTCCCGGAGATTACGCGGCGCCTCGTCAACCGCGGCGCGGAGACGATCCTCGTCCTGGCCGCCTGGCCGCGAGAAAGGATCTCCCACTTCCATCGCCTCCTGGCCGCAAGGGCCATCGAGAACCAGGTCTTCGTGGCCGGGATCAACGCCTTCGGCAAGGTCGTGGGCTTCGATCTCGCCGGAGAGAGCATCCTCTTCGATCCCCTGGGCCGGGAGCGCGGAAAGTTGTCGGGCAAGGCCTGGAGCGTCTTCGAGACCGACGAAGAGGCCCTCGAGGAGGCGAGAAAACTGTTCGTCACCTCGCGGCTTGCCCCGCCTGGTCCTCCGGAAAAGAAGATCCTTCCGCTGGCAGAACTCCTGGAAGAGGTCAAGTGGCGGCGCCGGCTCGGACAGAAGATGGTCTTCACCAACGGCTGTTTCGATCTCCTCCACGCCGGGCACGTCACCTATCTCCATCAGGCGCGGAGACAGGGCGATTTCCTGGTGCTGGGGCTCAACAGCGACGAATCCGTGAGACGCTTAAAAGGCGCCTCGCGCCCGATAATCCCTCAGCAGCAACGCGCCACGGTGCTCGCGGGGCTTGAGAGCGTGGACTACGTGGTCTTTTTCGACGACGACACGCCGGAAGCCCTCATCCGCGCCCTCAAACCCGACGTGCTGGTCAAAGGGGCCGATTGGCCGGAGGAAAAGATCGTCGGGGCCTCCTTCGTCCGGAGCTACGGGGGCCAGGTGGTCCGCATACCCTTTGAGTTTTCGGTTTCCACGAGCCAGATCATCGAGCGCATCCGTCGGCAAGATGAGCGAGCTTAGACCCTTCGACTCCTGCGGCATCATGCTCTCCTATCGCTGCCAGTGCGGCTGCCGGCACTGCGTCTACGCCTGCGGCCCCCGCTGGAAAGAATGGATGGACCGAGAACAGCTGGAGGATCTCCTCCTGGGCATCTCCCGCACCTGGGAGAACCCCCGCGGGCTTCACCTGGCCGGCGGTGAGGCCTTTCTCAACTTCGACCTCCTTCTTTTCGGCGTGGAGAAGTGCCGCCGGCTCGGGCTCCCCATCGAGTACGTGGAGACCAACGCCGGCTGGTGCGTGAACGAAGAGGTAGGGCGAGAAAAGTTCCGCCTCCTCAAGGAGGCCGGGCTTTCCTCGGTCCTCATCTCCGTAAGCCCCTTTCACGCGGAAACCATCCCCCTCAAGCGCACGCTCACGGCCATCAGGCTGGCCGAGGAGATCTTCGGGCCGGCAAACGTCATCGTCTACATGAGCCAGTTCATCGAACTCATCGCCCGCTTCGACGTCGAGCGCCCGGTGCCCCTTTCGCGCTGGATCGAGGCTTACGGTCCGGAAGGGGCCGGACGCCTGTTCTGGCAGGGCTACGCCCTGATCCCCGGAGGAAGGGCCGGGATTGAACTCGGGGACCTGGCCCCTCAACGCCATCCGGCCGAGGCCTTCAAGGGCCACCATTGTCGCCGGGAGATCCTCCTTTCGCGACATTGCCACTTCGATCCTTACGAGAACTACATCCCCCTCTTCTGCGGCGGGTTGAGCCTGGGAAAGATAGACCGGGATCTCCCGGGCTTTGTGGTCCGCTTCCGGTCGGAGGATTTGCCCCTCGTAAACATCCTGGTGCGCGAAGGGCCCTACGGGCTCGGCCGCTTCGCCGCGGAAAACTTTGGCTTCCGGCCGAACCCGCGCGGGTACGCGGGAAAGTGTCATCTATGCGTGGAGGTGCGGCGTTTCCTGAACGAGAAGGGAGAGTTCCCCGAATTGACCCCGCGGGCCTTTTACGAAAATCTCCGCTCTCATTTGCCACCCTTGAAGATGGGGGGAGGACATGCTCCCTGAGGGGATCTTTTCCGAACTCGAAGTCGTCTTCTTCGATGCCGAGGGGACCCTTTTCCACATCCATCCCTCGGTCGGGGCGATCTACGCGCGCGTGTGCCGAAGATACGGACTCGCGGTGGAACCGGAAGAGATGGAAAGGCGTTTCCGGGAGGTCTTTGCGCGCCTGAAGGACCAAGGCGAACTCTCACCCGAGGGATGCTGGCGTCGCTGGCGGCAAATCTTTCTCGAAACCGTTTCCTCCTTTGGGGAGCTGAAAGACCCGCACCAAGCGTTTGCAGAGTGTTACCGGGCCTTCACCCTGCCGGAGAACTTCCTCCTCTCTCCGGGGACGAGGGAGGTCCTCCGCTCCCTCCGGGAACAGGGGAAAAGAGTGGCCATCATCTCCAATTGGGACGAACGCCTGCGAAAACTCGTGGCTTCCTTTGGTCTCGAAGATTTCTTTGCGGAAATCGTCATTTCGTGCGAGGTAGGGCTGGCCAAACCGAACCCGGAAATTTACCATTTGGCCTGTCAGCGGCTGGAAACACCACCGGAGAAGGCGCTGATGATCGGCGACCATCCGGAGGACGACGTTCTGGCCGCAAGAAAGGCCGGTCTCTGGGCCTTGCGCTATCCCGGAGGAGACCTGCGCCGATTGTTTCCGAGGAAATGAAAGAGTACCGGCTCGTCGTCCCTCAGGAAGCCCGCGGAGAACGCATAGATTCCTTCCTCGCCCGCCAAATAGAAGACCTCTCCCGTTCCCAGATCAAACGGCTCATCGAAGAAGGCCATCTCCTCCTCCAGGGCGAACCGCTCTCCAAACCCAAGTATCGCCTGCGCGGGGGAGAGGAGATCCGCCTTACCGTGCCGCCGCCGCAGGAGATCTCCCTGGAACCCGAAGAGGTCCCCTTTGAAGTGGTCTACGAAGACGAGGATCTCCTGGTCATCAACAAGCCGCCGGGGCTGGTCATCCATCCGGCGGCCGGTCATTATCACGGCACGTTGGTCCACGGACTCCTCGCCAGGGTGGACGATCTCTCCGGCGTGGGAGGAGAACTGCGTCCGGGGATCGTGCATCGTCTGGACAAAGACACTTCGGGCCTCCTGCTCGTGGCCAAGAACGACCGGACGCATCTGGCCCTTTCGCAGCAATTCCAGGACCGAAAGGTTGAAAAGACCTATCTTGCCCTGGTGCACGGGGTCCCTTCCTCAAATTGGGGCCGCGTTGACCGCCCCATCGGGCGACATCCCGTGCATCGTAAGAAGATGAGCGTTCACGCCCCGCGGGGGAGAGAGGCCGTCACGGAATGGCGCCTGAGAGAAAGGTTCAAGAAGAGCCGCGCGGCCCTGCTCGAAGTGCATCCCTTGACCGGACGGACCCATCAAATCCGTGTTCACCTGTCTTCCATCGGACATCCCATCGTGGGAGACGAACTCTACGGCGGTTGCCGCCCAACGGGCCCGAAGGCCTCCCGGCAGATGCTCCATGCCTGGCGCCTCTCTTTTGTCCATCCACGGAGCGGAGAGACGCTCTCCTTTGAGGCTCCGCTCCCGGATGACTTTCAGACCCTCTTGGAGGAATTGCGTGCCCGCGAGCAAACCCCTTAAGATCGCCGTCACCGGACCACCGGCCTCCGGGAAGAGCACCGTGCTGAAAATCTTTGCCGAAATGGGATTCCCCACCTTTTCCGCCGATGCGGTGGTGCACGAGCTTTCACGACCCTGTCAGCCCGGCTATCACGAAGTGGTGGCCAGACTGGGCCGTCGGTTCCTCCGGCCCGACGGAACCCTTGACCGACGGGC
>JAADCO010000116.1 GCA_013154385.1 Thermodesulfobacteriota bacterium | reverse complement strand
GCGTCAATGGTGCCGTTCCTGTCGCAGTCGCCGGGCATCCGGTTGTAGCGGTCGTAGAAGGTCCACATGCTGGCTTCGATGCTCTTGAGATCGTTTTGCACCCGCTTGATCCGGGCGTTTTCGATGATCGCCTGCCCTTTAAGCACACCTCCCAGGATGATACCGATGATCACCAAGACAATGGCTAGTTCTACGAGGGTGAAACCTTTACTTGTAACGCCTCTCATCTAAAAAAACCTCCTTTTCCTCAAGCTGACCTAATGATCGGCCAGAAAGCGGAGAAGGTTAAATATGGGGTTTGGGGAAGACGAGACGAAAGACTGTTCGGCCTTTGCGGGAATCTACCTCCACCCTTCCGCCGTGCGCCTCTACGACCTTGCGCACGAGATAGAGACCCAGGCCGAAACCGCTGTCCTTGGTGGTGAAGAAGGGTTCGAAGAGATGTTCCTGGTCTTTCTGAGGAATGCCCGGCCCATCGTCTTCGATGAGAAAGACCACTTCCTGCGGTCGCTCTTCGACGCGCAACCAAACGTGGCCATCTTTTCCGATGGCTTCGAAAGCGTTGCGAATGACGTTTTCCAAGGCCCTCAGCACCCAACGCCGGTCAAGATGGAGAACGATGTCCGGAACGGTTTCCACCTGAAAGTCGATGTTTTGGATTTGCGCGCGGGGGAGGAGTTTGAGCTTGAGTTCTTCTAACAATTGCCTTACGGAAACCGGCTCCGGATGGATTTCAAATCCTTTGGTGTAAGACAACAGTTCACCGGTGAGTTCGGTCAGGCGTTCGGCTTCCTGACGGATGGTCTGGAGGACCTCGGGAGATAGTTCACCCATCTCTGCCATGTATTGGAGACCCATGAGAATGCTGTTTAAAGGGTTTCTGATTTCGTGGGCGATCATGGCGGACAACTTGCCCATGGCCGCCAGCTTTTCCGAAGCAGAGAGGCGTCTTTCGAGTTCCTCTTGCCGGCGCGAGAGTCTGTCCACGTAGTAGAAGGCGAGCCCCAAGAGTACACCGCCGGTCAAGAAGATGAGCAAGGTAAGGATGACCGCTTCTTTGAAGACCTGGTGTTCGTAAGAGAGATCTATGCCCACGAGGAGAAAGAGCCTCCGGTTGGGCACGGATTCGAATTCTCCGCAGTAGAAATAGACCTCGTTCATCATCAGCCCCTGGCGACACTTCTCAAAGACTTCCGGAGGCAGATTGAAGAAGCCCTCGGGAAAGGTGTCGAGAAGCACGCTGTTTCCCTCTTTGACCAGGACCCCCACGAGCGAGGGTTGCCCCTGGAGTTCGTCGGTGAGCCAGGCCAGATCCTGGAGGTACTCCGGCACCTGGGGCAACAGGCGAAGGGTCTCGAGATAGGCCCCTATCCGGGCTTCGAGGAAGATGAAGGCGCTTCGCGCGTTGCGAATGGCGTTTTTTTCAAGGACCGTGCGGATGAGGAAGAGTTCCGCCAGGGTGGCGAGGAAGAAGATGACGAGGGCGATGAGGAAGACGAAGCGGTGTTTCTTGTCGGTAAACAGCATTCCTAATGTGGTCGCCAGAGGGGGAAGCCTCTTTCGTCGCGGAGGCGCAAGACCTGATGGTCTTTGATCAGCCGGGGAAAGATGAACTTGCCCCTCTTGAACCCGATGACCTCAATGGTGGTGCCGGGTTCCAGTTGATAGCCCTTTTGCTTCCAGAACCAGTAGGGTCCGAGACGCACCAGGTACTTCTTTCCGTCCTCCCCCTGGAGGACCAGGATGGGATGGTTTATCTCCACCACTTCTCCCCGAATGGTGACTTCTTCCCCTTTGAAACTCGGGGAGAAATCGGGCTGTCCACCCCAGACCGAGGTGATGAACACCAGCAATATGCTCCAGGACGCGAGCAAGATGTACATTTTTCCCTCCGTTAGCATATGATAGTCTTCGTCCTTTTTAAAGGCGAGCATTTCTTGTGCCAATTTTTTTCTCTCCTGAGCCGCCTTTTCCCCCTGGTTTCGGAACAAAAGGTCGTAACAGGCGACAAATTCGTCGAAAATTTGGGCGCCTCCCCGCTCAAAGGGCCGGCTACGAAGGGATTTTTTCTTGGCACGGCATTTGTTTCTACCTCCTGGCAAAAAGGCAAGGAGGTTCAGCCATGCAACGGATGATCGGTTTGGTGATGGGACTGCTGTTCCTGGTCATGTTGAGCAATTGCACCACCACGCAAGGGAACGCCACCTATCAAGGGGCGGGCCTGGGTGCCGCGGTGGGCGCGGCCACGGGGGCCATCCTTGATGACCATAATCCTTGGCGGGGAGCCGTGATCGGCGCGGCGGCAGGCGCCGTGCTGGGAGGCGGTCTGGTGGAGATCAGCAAACAGGCCAGCGCCCAGGCGGCTCAGACCAATCAGCCCGTGGTCTATCAGCAGGGTACCACCGTGGTGGAAGCCACACCCGTGGCCTACAACCAGGAGACCCATTGCCACAAGGTGCACAAACGCATCTGGCAAGACGGAAAGCTCATCGAGGACCGCATCGAAGAGGTCTGTGAAGGCAACAAGACGACCAACACCTACTAAGGGTTCGGCAGACCGCAGCGAGACCGGTCTTTCGTAGGGGAAGCGGGCCTTACGGCCCGCTTTTGTTTTTGCTACCCTTAGGGGCATGAAGAGGCGTATCTACCTGCGCATGGAAGGGCTCCCTAGGGCCCAGGAGATCGTTCGCCAGGCGCTTGATTGGTCCGGTCTCCTCGGCGCGGAGGAGGTCCCGGTTCGCCGGGCCCTCTCCCGCATCACCGCCGAGGCCGTCTTTGCCAAGCGTTCCCTTCCCCCCTTCAACGCGGCGGCCATGGACGGCATCGCCGTCCGCGCGGAGGAGACCTTTGCCGCCAGTGACCAGAACCCCCTCATCCTGAGGCTCGGCGAGCAGGCTTTCTGGGTCAACACCGGCGAACCCATCCCCGCGGGGACCAACGCCGTCATCATGATCGAGGATCTCCATCAGGTAGGGCCGGAAGAGGTGGAGATTCGCGCCCCGGCTTATCCCTGGCAGCACGTGCGCAAGATAGGGGAAGACGTGGTGGCCGGAGAGCTCCTCTTCACCGCCTGCCATCGCCTGGCCCCCTGGGACATCGGGGCGCTTTTGGCCGCAGGGCATCTCACCGTTCCCGTGAAGCAGAGGCCCAGGGTGGTGATCATCCCCACGGGCGACGAGCTGGTCTCCCCGGAAGAGGCCCGGGAAGAGGACCTCGCTTCCGGGAAGACGGTGGAGTTCAACTCCGCCATGATCGCCGGTCTGGTGGAGGAATGGGGCGGGGAGCCGGAGGTGTTCGAGATCGTCCCCGACAACCTGGAGGCCCTGAAAGCGGCTCTCCACGAGGCCCTTTCCCGCAAGCCCCATCTGGTCGCCATCCTGGCCGGTTCTTCGGCGGGCTCCAAGGACTACACCGCCCAGCTGGTCGAGGAGGAGGGCCGGCTTCTCCTCCACGGCGTGACCATGATGCCCGGAAAACCCGTGGTCTTCGGCGTGGTCTCCGGACGCGGGATCATCGGGGTGCCGGGTTATCCGGTCTCTGCGGTCATGGCCTTCGAACGCCTCATGCGCCCCGCCTTCGAGGCCATGTACGGGGTGCGGCTACCCGAAAGGCCAAAGGTTTCCGCGCGCTCCGGACGCAAGCTCCCTTCAAAGCTCGGGGTCACGGAGTTCGTCCGCGTCAAACTGGGGGAAGTGGCGGGGAATCGGGTCTTTCTGCCCATCAAGCGCGGAGCCGGGGCCATCACCACCCTTACGCGGGCCGACGCCCTGCTCACGGTCCCCGAACACTCCGAAGGCATCCTGGCGGGTGAGGAGTGCCACCTCGAGATCCTCCGACCGGAAAAAGATCTCGCCACCACGGCCCTGGTGGTGGGGAGCCACGATCTGGCCCTCGATCTTCTGGCCCAGTTCCTCAAGGAACGCCATCCCCTCTACGACCTCTCCACGGCCCACGTGGGCAGCCTCTCGGGGCTCATGGCCGTCAAGGACGGTCTGGCCCATCTGGCGGGCACCCACCTTTTCGACCCGGAAAGCGGCGATTTCAACATCCCTTACATCAAACGCTATCTGCCCGGGGTGCCGGTGAAACTGGTCCACTTTGCCATGAGGGAGCAGGGGCTCATCCTTCCCAAGGGGAATCCCAAGGGCATCAAGTCGCTTGAGGATCTGGCCCGGGAGGACGTGCGCTTCATCAATCGCCAGCCCGGGGCGGGGACGAGGGTCCTTCTGGACTACTATCTGAGGAAGCTCGGCCTTTCTCCGTCGCAGATAAAGGGCTACGAGAACGAGGAGACGACTCATCTGGGGGTGGCGGTGGCGGTGGCCACGGGCCAGGCCGATGTTGGTCTGGGGATTCGGGCGGCGGCGCGGCTCCTTGATCTCGACTTTCTCCCCCTGTTTGAGGAGCGCTACGACCTCTTGGTGCGTGCCGATTTTTTCGACTCGCCGCTCTTTTCGCTGATCCGAGAGATCCTGGCCTCCTCTGCCTTCCGGAAGAAGGTCCTTTCGCTTGGAGGCTACGAGGTCTCCCGGATGGGCGAGCTGCTTTACGAGTCCTGACCTTGCCCAGCTCCTCCCCCAGCCGGTTGACGTAGATCGAGCCGCAAATGAGCACCTTGATGGCGTAAGGGTCAGCAGGGGTGAAGAGGGTGATGAGGCCCTGCTGGG
>JAADCO010000099.1 GCA_013154385.1 Thermodesulfobacteriota bacterium | reverse complement strand
AGGAGGTCTGCCCCTTTCAGGAAGGGGGCCTGCGGCGGAACCAACCGGAGCTGAATGGGCCAGTGGACCAGGGCCGAGGACGGAGACTCCGCAAAGAACCGCATCTTCGCTCCGGGGCAGGCACAGGGCTCTTCGGCCTTCTTCAGGTGCTCCTTCACGGCTTCCTCGTCAAAGGCCTCGGCCTCGCGCTCCACGATGCGGATGGCCCCGCGCGGACAATGACCCAGACAGGCTCCCAGACCGTCGCAGAGCTTTTCGGCCACCAGACGCGCCTTGCCGTCAATGATCTGGATGGCCCCCTCTTCACAGGCCGGGACACACTGCCCGCAGCCGTCACACAGTTCCTCGTCTATTTCGACGATCTGGCGTTTGATCCTGGCCATAATTTTCTCCTTTTGGTTCCGAAATTCTTAAATAGAATTTTAGCGGCTCTCGCCTCTCCTGGCAAGCTGGCCCGCGCGGAGAAAAAATGTTTTAACTTTAAGAAAGAACGGGCCAGCTGGAGGAAAAATGAGCGTTCTCATCATGACCGCCAACGGATTCGAAGATACGGAGCTCCTCTGTCCCCTTTACCGCTTCCAGGAGGAAGGGCTCAGGGTGGACGTTTGCGCCCCGACCAAGGGAGACCTCCGGGGCAAACACGGCTACACGGTCACCGCCAACCTCAGCCTCTCCGAGGCCCGGAGCGAGGACTATCAGGTGCTCTACATCCCCGGCGGAAAGGCCCCGGAAGAACTGAGGCGTCTCCCCGAAGCCCTCAAGCTCGTAAGGGACTTCCAGAACTCGAAGAAGCTGATCGTGGCCATCTGTCACGGCCCGCTGGTCCTCGTCTCCGCGGGCATCCTGAGGGGCCGCCGCGCCACGGGTTATCCGAAGATCGCCGAGGAACTCAAGGCCGCCGGGGTCAACTATCAGGACCACGAAGTAGTGGTCGACCGGAACATCATTACTTCCCGCCGCCCAAGGGACCTGCCCGCCCTGATGAAGACCGTCATCGAGAACCTGAAGGCCCCGGATTTCCCGTAAAGCTACTGAGTTTGTGGAGCAAGGGGCGGCTCGTTCTGCGGGGGAGAGGCCATCTCTCCCTGCGGAGCCGTTTGCTCCTGAGGCACGGGAATCGCCGAAGTGTCTCCCTGAGGTTGAGGAGTGGGAATTTCCTGCGTTTGCGGCGTCTGAGGAGTGGGCACCACCGGAGGAGCGGTTTCAGGAGCGGGGATCTCCATCTTCGGCGCCTTTTCCATCAGGGAGCCCTGCGTCCTCTTGGCCGAGAGATAGGTCAAGGCCAGAGAGGTGGCGAAGAAGAGGACCGCCAAAACCGCCGTCACTTTATTGAGAAAGGTCCCGGGGCCGGCGCCGCCAAAGATGGCCTGGCTACCGGAGAAGACCGCTCCGACTTCCGACCCCTTCCCCACGTTGACCATGACGATCCCGATGAGAAAGAGGCAAACAATGACGTGAACGATGACCAACACCGTAAACACTATTCCATCCTCCCGAAACGAACGATTCGGGCGAAGGTGTCTGGATTAAGAGAAGCTCCGCCCACCAGCGCACCGTCAATGTCCGGGCGCGCCATAAGTCCTACAATATTTTCGGGCTTTACGCTACCCCCATAGAGAATGCGGGTCTTCTCGGCGAAGGCCTCGTCAAACATCTCCGAGAGCAACTTGCGCACAAAGGCGTGCGCCTCCTGCGCCTGCTCCGGAGAGGCGGTCTTTCCGGTGCCGATGGCCCAAACGGGTTCGTAGGCCACCACCAGGTCTTTCAGCTCACCGGCGGAAAAGCCCTTGAGCCCCTCTTTCAGTTGGCGCTCAAGGACCGCGAGGGTCTTTCCGGCCTCCCTCTCTTCGAGGGTCTCGCCGATGCAGAGGATGGGAATCATCTGATGGCGGAGCACGGCCTCGATCTTGCGGCGGACCATCTCGTCCGTCTCCCCGAAGAGATGCCTCCTCTCCGAGTGGCCGAGGATGACGTAGGTAACCCCCACATCCGCCAGCATGCGCGGGGAAACCTCGCCGGTGAAGGCCCCTTCGTCCTCCCAGTGGCAGTTCTGCGCCCCAAGGGCCACGTTTGAGCCCTCCAGAGACTTCTCACAGGCATCAAGGGCGATGAAAGACGGGGCGAGCATGATGTCGCGGTCGCTCACGTCCGCCACCAGAGGCTTGAAGGCCTCGATATAAGCCAAGGCTTCGTTTACCGTCTTGTGCATCTTCCAGTTTCCCGCAATGAGCGGTCTGCGCTTCATCTCTGGCCTCCTTTAGGATTTTTTCTCAAGCGCCGCTATCCCCGGAAGTTTCTTGCCCTCCAGGAACTCGAGAAAGGCCCCGCCCCCGGTGGAGAGATAGGAAAAGGCCCTCTTGACCCCTGCAGCCTTGAGCGCCCGCAGGGTGTCTCCCCCGCCCGCCATGGTCACGGCGTTCTCCGCCGCCACCGCGCGGGCCACGTAGACCGTACCCCCGGCGAAGGCCGGGTTTTCGAAAAACCCGAGAGGCCCGTTCCAGACGATGGTCCCCTGGTGCTCAAGCGCCTTGGCAAAGAGTTTCCTCGTCTCCTCGCCGATATCGTAAGCCGCCTCGGTCTCCGGTATCTCCCCTATCGGGACGCACCTTCCCTCTGATGCCTTTTCGTCCGGGGCCACGATCACGTCCACCGGAAGATAGACCTTCACGCCCCGGTGCTCGGCTTCGTCAAGCACCCGGCGCGCCTCCTCCAGGAAGTCCTCCTCGTAGAAGGAACGCCCCACGGAAAAGCCCTCGGCCCTGAGAAAGGTGTTGGCCATGGCCCCGCCGATGAGGAGCTTGTCAATCCGGGGCAAGAGATTGGAAAGGACCCCTATCTTGGTGGACACCTTGGCTCCTCCCACCACCAGGGCGAGAGGCTTTTCGGGAGAGGTGACCACCCGGGAGAGATACTCGATCTCCCGGGCCAGGAGGAACCCGGCCCCGGCCTCCTCCACGTAGTCCACAATCCCCACCACCGAGGCGTGGGCCCGATGGCAGACGGCAAAAGCGTCGTTTACGTAGACCTCCGCCAAGCGGGCCAGGGCTTTGGCAAACTCCGGGTCGTTCTTCGTCTCGCCTTCGTGGAAACGAAGGTTCTCGAGGAGCAGGACCTCTCCCGGAGCCAGGGCGGAAGCCATCTTTTCCACTTCCTCCCCGATGCAGTCCGGGGCAAACTTGACTTCCTTTCCGAGGAGTTCCGAAAGCCTTTCGGCCACCGGAGCCAGGGAGAGTTCGGGGACCCGTTTGCCCTTCGGGCGCCCCAGATGAGAGGCAAGGATGAGCTTGGCTTCCTTCTCAAGGGCGTAGCGCAGGGTGGGAAGCGTGGCCCGCAAACGGGTATCGTCAGCCACCTTTCCATCCTGCAACGGGACGTTGTAGTCCACCCGCACGAAGACCCTTCTTCCCGTAAGAGAGAGCTGGTCAATGATCTTCATCCTCCCCCTCCTTCAAGGCTTGGCCGCCAGGGCCTCAAAGCATCTGCTTGGCGATGTGGAGCGTGAGCTCACCAAGCATGGTGGTGTAGGAACCGAATTCGTTGTCGTACCAGCCGTAGATCACGGCCTGCGTCACCGGGATCTCGATCTGGGTGCAGGAAAGCCCCTGGATCTTTTCGGCCTCCGGACCGCAGGCCTTGGTGAGATCCACCTTCACCAGCCCCGTCCGCGTGTGGGTCTCGGAACCCTCGATGATGGCCGCGGCCGCCGGATAACCGATGATGTCCGAGGAGACGTTTTGCTCCATGGTAAAGAGAAGATAAGGCTTGTAAGGACCTTCTGCCGCCTCGCGATAAATGTTGTTGATCACGTCTCTCGTCACCCGCCCTTCGAGGCTTTCGTCCTGAATGTTCACCACCAGGACGATGAGGCTTCCCGTGTTGGTGGGAATGCGCACGCTTTCGGCGATGAAGCCGATCTTCTTCATCTCCGGGATGACCAGGGCGAGAGCCTTGGCCGCCCCGGTGGTGGTCAAGATGATGTTGTTGAAGATGCTCCGCACCTTGCGGAGATCCGTGGCCCCGGCCTTGGGGACGCGGTCGAGCACGGCCTGCGAAGCCGTGGCCGCGTGCACGGTGACCATGGAGGCCGAAAGAATGCGTTCGGCGCCGAAGTGGTCGAGCAAGGGGCGCATCATGTAGGCCAGGCAGGTCGTGGTGCAGGAGGCCGCCGAGATGACGTGGTGCTTGTCGGGCCGATAATCGCTTTCGTTTATCCCGTAGACCACGGTGACCGCGTCATCCGGCATTTCCGTACCCTTTTCCTTGATCTTGAAAGGAGCCGAAAGGATGACCTTCTCCGCCCCGGAGGCGAGATGACCCCGCAACGCGCCGCCGGGGGCATCCGGCGAAGCCGTAGGGTCCCGGAAGCGTCCGGTGGAATCCACCACCAGCCGCACCCCGTAGTCCTTCCAGCCGATCTCCGCCGGGTTCCGATGCTCCCGCAGGATGCGCACCGGCACGCCGTCTATGGTCATCGTGCCCTCGGCTTCGTTCAGGTTCTCGATCACCCGGCCCGACTTGTGGCCGTAGAGATATACGGGAAGCCATCCGTAGGTGCTGTCCTTTTCGATGTAGGACGCGATATCCGCAAGGGATCTTCCGGCGGGTCTTCCCAGGTTGACCACGATCTCTGAGAAAGATTTGCGGGCTACGTGATGCCAAAGCGTAAG
>JAADCO010000064.1 GCA_013154385.1 Thermodesulfobacteriota bacterium | reverse complement strand
ACCGCCACCTTGGAGAGCTTCCCGATCATCATGGCCAGGGTGAGACGCTCAAACCCCAGGGCCCGGGCCGTGCGCAGGGAAAACTTCACGTAGTCCCCGATCTGGACGAAGGCCTCTTCGGAAAGCTCGGGCCAGAGCCTCTGGGCAAAGGCCTCGGTGCGTCCGCCGGTGGTGAGGACCAGTTCCTTAAGCCCGAGAGCGCGCGCCACCAGGAAGGACTTGGCGATGGTGGCCTTGTAGGCCGCGGTGGAGTAGGGGATGACGATCCCCTTCGTGCCCAGGATGGAAAGCCCGCCCTGGATGCCGAGCCGGGCGTTCAGGGTGTTTTTGGCCAATTCTTCTCCCCCGGGGATGCTCACCGTGACCTCGACGTCGAGCGCCTGCGCTTCGGGGCCGAGGACCTCTTCCACCACCTGGGCCATCATGAGCCGGGGGACCTTGGTGATGGCGGGCTCCCCCACGGGGATGCCCAGACCGGGCTTGGTCACCACGCCCACGCCTTCACCGGCGCGAAAGGAAAGGCGTCCCTCTCCCGGACGAAGGCTCACCTCCACCCTGATCTCCGCCCGATGGGTCACGTCGGGGTCGTCTCCGGCGTCCTTGATGACCGAGGCCACGGCCCGGTTTCCGTTTCGCGAGAGATGATGCAGGGGGAACCGGGCCTCAAGCCCTACGGGGAGGGTGAGGCTCACGCTCCGGGGGCTCTCTCCGCGAAGGGCAAGGAGCGCGGCCTTCAGCGCCGCCGCGGCGCAGGCCCCGGTGGTGTAACCGAGGCGCCCCTTTACGTGTCGTGGCAGTCGCATCTTTCGCGGGCCAGCTTGAGAAGGGCGTTCGTAAGGGCCACGGCCACCGGGGTTCCCCCGCGCGTGCCGCGCAGGGTGATGTGGGGGACATCGCGGGCCGCAAGCCTTTCCTTGTACTCCGCCGCGCCCACGAACCCCACGGGCACCCCGATGACCAGCGCCGGCGGACGCCCCCCTCGATCCAGATGATCGAGGACGGCGAGAAGGGCCGTGGGGGCGTTTCCGATGACAACGACCTTCTCCCCCGGAAGGGAAAGGGCCTTTTCCATGGCGTGATAGGCGCGCGTAAGACCGGTTTCTCTCGCTCTGGCCACCACCTCGGGGTCGTTCAGATGGCAGGAGACCTCCACCCCCAGGGGCTCGGCAAGACGGCGGCTTATCCCCACGGCGACCATCTGGACGTCGGTCACGAGGTCGGCTCCGGCGCAAAGGGCTTCAAGCCCCGCCGGAACCGCCTGCGGATGGAAGACGAGCTCCCGGGCGAGATCCACGTCACCCGTGGCGTGGACCACCCTCTTGACCAGGGGCAGGACCTCCTCGGCAAAGGTCCACTGCCGGCGGCGGAACTCCTCGTCTATGAGGCGAAAGCTCTCGGCTTCGATCTCGTGAGGGGCAAGGATCATCCCCCGATCCCCGGCCAGAACTTTCCGAGCACCGCGGAAATGCGCTTGAAGACCTCGAGCTCCACCTCGACCTCGTCGAGCTCCTCGGCCCGGTCGGGAGGAATGATGGAACGGCCCGCAAGCTCCAGGATGACCGCTGCCGTGCAGTCGGAAAGCCCCTGGAGGCTGTAGCCGCCTTCGAGGGTGAGGAGGATGCGTCCCTCACAAAGCTCGTGTGCGAGCTCCTTGACCACGCGCATGAGATAGGCCACCCCCACGGGGGTGACGGACATCCCGCCCAGCGGATCGCCGAAGTAGATGTCAAAGCCCGCCGAGATGAGGATGACCTGGGGGCGAAACTCCTTGGCCACGGGGACGAGCACCCGGCGGAAGACCGTGGCGTACTCCGGATCGCCACAACCCGCCGGCAGGGGCACGTTGACCGTGAAGCCCGTGCCTTCGCCGCTTCCGATCTCCTCCACCCGACCGGTCCCGGGATAGTAGGGGAACTGATGCGTGGAAAAATAGACCACCCGCGGGTCCTCGTAGAAGGACCACTGCGTCCCGTTTCCGTGGTGGAGGTCCCAGTCTATGATGAGCACCCTCTCGCAGGAAAGCCGCCTCATGGCGTAGTGGGCCGCCAGGGCCACGTTGTTGAAGATGCAAAACCCCATGGCCCGGTTGTATTCGGCGTGGTGTCCGGGCGGGCGCACCAGGGCGAAGACGTGGGCCACCTGGCCCTTGAAGATGGCGTCAAGCCCCACGAACTGGGCGCCCACGGCCTTGACCGCGGCTTCGTAAGTGTAGGGAGAGGTGATGGTGTCGGGGTCGAGTTGCACGTGGTCCTGGCCGGCAGTCTGCTGGATGGTCTTGATGTATTCCGGAGCGTGGTTCCAGGTGAGCTCCTCGAAAGTGGCCTCTCGCGGGCACAGGACCTTCACCAGGTTTGCCAGATCCGGCTCCTCCAGGCGGGCGTAGATGCGCTCAAGCCTTTCCGGACGTTCCGGATGCCAATCTCCCGGGTTATGCTTGAGAAAGATCTCGTCTTTGACGACTGCAATGTTCATGGAGGCCTCCTAAGGAGTGAGCCAACCGGGGAAAAGTTCCCCCAGCCCCTTGGCCATATATTCAACGGAAATCACGGCAAGAATCAAGCCCGTAAGTCGGACGAAGAGATTGGTGCCCGTGCGCCCCAGGAAACGGGAGATGCGCGCGGCGTGGGCGAAGATGACGAAAGTGAGCGCGGAAACGAGCACCGCGGCAAAGATCACCTCAAGCCGCAGCATGAGGTTCGTCTCCCCGGCGGTGAGCACCAGGATGGTGGTGATGGCCCCGGGGCCCGCGAGGATGGGCACCCCCAGCGGCACCACGGCGATGTCTTCCTTGTGGCGGCTCTCTTCCTCCTCCTCGGGACGCGTCTTGGTGGCCCTGGTCTCGGCCTGGATCATCTGAAGGGCGATGAGAAAGAGGATGAAGCCCCCGGCCACGCGGAACGAGGCCACGGAGACGTTGAAATACAAAAGGATGCGGTCCCCGAAGAGGGCGAAGGCCGCCATCACCCCCGCGGCCACAAGCGAGGCCTTGGCCGCCAGCTTCCTCTTCTTGCTCTCCGGAAGGTCCTCGGTGAGGCCGAGAAAAAGGGGCACACAGCCGATGGGATCGACGATGATGAAGAGCGGGACAAAGATGTTCAGGAAGTCACGGAGCTCCATCTCTCCTCTCTACCTTCTTCCGAACCGGTGCGTAAATAGAGAACCCAGCCGGCCAGGCCGGCCAGGAGGTTGACCCCGTAAACCAGAAAACCCAGGGCCACCCCCACCTCCGTGGAGTAGCCCAAGAGCCCCAGGAAATAGGAAAGCGTGCCCTCACGCACCCCGAAGCCCCCCAAGCTCACGGGCAAAGACGCCAGAATCCCCATGAGGGGGACGAACAAGAAGTACCGGGGCCAGGCGACCTCAAGCCCCAATCCCTCACCGAGAAAGAAGACGTGAATGTTATACAACACCTGGACGGTAAGTCCCAAGAAAAAGAGGAGGGCGAACCGGTCCGGACGGGTGACGGCGGTGGCGGTCTGAAAGAGCTCGTGCGAGATGCGCGACCGCAGAAACCGCAGGAAGACGGCGAGCAGCACGGTGCCCACGAGAAAAGCCACGGAGAAAAGGAAAAGGACCTTCCTTGCGAGCGGCGGCAGGAAGTCTCCCTCAAGCGGGAGGAAGACCGCCAGCAGGAAGAGGGCCCCGAGGAGCCCGAAACCCCGGTCGTAGAGGATGCTGAAGGAGGCCGCGCTCTTTCCGCAACCATCGCGCACGAGATAGAAGACGCGCACGAGGTCCCCTCCCAGAAGCCCCGGCAGAAACGTGTTGAAATAGACCCCCACGAGGTAGATGCGCAAAAAGTAGGCGTAAGACCGCGAGAAACCGAGGAATTCGGCCACCACCTTCCAGCGCCAGGCGGAGACGAGCTGAAAGAGGGCCATGAAGAAGACGGCCACGAAAAGGGGAGGGAGGGAGACGTGTCTCAAGGTTTGCCAGAGGGCGTGAAAATCGGTCTGCCGGAAGAGATAGGCCAGAAGCCCCACGCTCACCGCGAGCTTGAGGAAGAAGGTGAGGCGCTTCCTCATTCAAGCACCTCGCGCACGGTGTAGATCCTCCGGCCCGAGGCTTCGTAATAGGTGCGGATGACGAGTTCGGCGAGAAGGCCCGTGCCCAGGAGGTTCACGCCGGTGAGGATGAGGAGGACTCCCAGGATGAGGAGGGGCCGATGCCCGATATCCTGATGATAGACGAGCTTCAGGACGGTGAGATAGAGCTCGATGAAAAACCCCACGAGGAAGAAGAGCCCTCCGGTGAGGCCGAAGATGTGGAGGGGTTTGGTGGCGAACTTGCGGAAAAAGAGCATGAGCAAGAGGTCAAGGAGCACGCGGTAGGTGCGGGAGAGCCCGTACTTGCTGCGCCCGAAACGCCGGGGATGATGGGTGACCGGGATCTCGGCGATGCGCGCCCCGCCGAAGCTCACGAGCACCGGGATGAAGCGATGGAGCTCGCCGTAGATGGTGAGCCCCTCGATGACCTCCCGGCGATAGGCCTTGAGCGAACAGCCGTAGTCGTGGAGCTTCACCTTGGTGAGGCGGGAGATGAGGGCGTTGGCGAGAATCGAGGGCAGGCGGCGGGAGAAGAAAGGGTCCTTGCGGTCCTTGCGCCAGCCGGAGACCACGTCGTAACCCTCCTCGATCTTCTCGAGGAGCCGCGGGATGTCCTGCGGGTCGTTCTGGAGGTCTCCGTCCATGGTGACGATGACCTCGCCGCGGGCGTGGTC
>JAADCO010000070.1 GCA_013154385.1 Thermodesulfobacteriota bacterium | reverse complement strand
AGCTCGCGCGTGCAGACCTTGAAGAGGACACGCCCCGAACGCTTGCTCTCCGTGAGGGCCTGGGCGAATTCCTCCATGGTCTTCACCCGCTTGTGGTTGACCTCCACGATGATCATTCCCGGGGCCAGGCCGGCCATGGCCGCCGGGCTCCCCGGGGCCACCTGGGCGATGATGACGCCCTCGTTGGGCGCGTAACCAAAGCGCTCGGCGAGATCCGGAGTCAGGGCCTGGACCCGGAGACCGAGCTTCTGGAGGAGCTGATCCTCACCCGTGATGAGACTCAAGGTCTGGGGCTGCTGCCCGATGGTGACCTCAAGCTCCTTCCTCTTGCCCTGACGGATGACCACCAGCTTCACCTTGGTGCCCGGCGGGGTAAGGGCCACCATGGTGCGCAGCTCCGCCACGTTGTGGACGGGTTTGCCGTTGTATTCGACAATAACGTCACCGGATTTGAGACCGGCCTTCTCCGCCGGCGAACCCTCGGCCACCTCCGTGACCAGGGCTCCTTCGGGTTTATCCAGCCCGAAGGACTTCGCCAGGTCTTCGTTCAGGTCCTGGATGACCACTCCGAGCCAACCGCGGACCACCTTGCCCTTTTCGATGAGCTGCTTGGTGATGACCTTCACCATGTTGATGGGGATGGCGAACCCTATCCCCATGTAGCCTCCGGAGCGGGTGAAGATGGCGGTGTTCATGCCGATGGCCTCGCCCCGGAGATTGACCAGGGGACCTCCGGAGTTTCCGGGGTTGATGGCCGCGTCGGTCTGGATGAAATCTTCGTAGTCCGTGATGCCCACGCCGGAGCGGCCCTTGGCGCTGATCACGCCCACCGTGACCGTCTGGGTGAGACCAAAGGGGTTGCCGATGGCAATCACCCATTCACCCACTTCGATCTTGTCCGAATCGCCGAGGGGAAGGACCGGAAGGTCCTTGGCCTCGATCTTGAGCACGGCCACGTCCGAAGCCGGGTCGGTGCCCACGATCTTGGCCTTGAACTCCCGCCCATCGGCAAGCTTCACCGTGACCTTGTTGGCGTTGGCCACCACGTGGTTGTTGGTCAGGATGTAGCCGTCGGGACTGATGATGAACCCCGAACCAGCGCCCATCTGCTTGAACTTGCGCGGGAACCTCTGGCGGAAGAACCGCTCGAAGAAGTCGTTGCCGAAGAAGTCGAACGGACCGCCAAAGGGAAACGGCTCCATGGCCGGGGCCCTTTCGACGACTTTTTCCACCTGCACGAAGACCACCGCCGGCCCGGCTTTCTTGGCCACCTCCGCAAAGGCCTTGGAAAGCTCAAGGGCCAGCTCTATGGCCCGGGGAGATTCGGCGGAGGCCGGGGCCTCCTTCTCCTCCGGGGCTTTCTTCTCCTCTACCCTTTTGACCTTTAAGATCTCATCCAGGAACGAGGCCCTGCCGGAGGCCGGACCCGCCAACAAAAGACAACAGATCAACAACCAAAGGACTCGTCTCATTAGGACCTCCTACGCTGCCGCGGCAGATTCTGTTTCTTCCTCTATATCCTTGGGCTTGGCCGCCAAGGCCTGCCAGCGTTCGCGGATGTAACGGCGCACTTCTTCTATGTCGCGCTTCACTTCCTCCTCGTCGCGGCCCTGAAGCTTGGCGATCTCCGGGATGGAGAGACCATCGAGCACGTGCCAGACGAAGGCCTGCCTCTTCTCCTGCGGCACACGGGAAAGCTCGCGCATGATGAGGTTGGTGAGCTCTTCGGCGCTGAGCGCCTCTTCCGGTTCCACCACCTCTCCCGCGGGGAGCACGTCCTCCCAGCGCAACTGCTCGTAGTCGTAGAAGGGGCTCTCGATGTCTTCCTTCAGCTTGTAACGCACGTCCGTAAGGGGCACGGTCTCCTCAATCGGGATGGCCCGGTGACCTTCGCGCTTGAGCCTTTCGATCTCCCTCTTGATGATCTCGAGAACTTTCTTATGCAAAGCCAGGGCCAGATCTCCGGAAGAGACGATCTCGTCGTAGTGCTCGTAGGCCCAGAGCACCGCCTCATCCACCACGTCGCCCGGATCAATGTAACCCGGCGGCAGCTCTCCGGTGAGCTGGTGAAAGAGGATCTCGCGTCGCGCCATGCGATAGAGATCCCGCAGAAGCGGACGAAGACGGTCGCGGAAGTGTTCCTTCAGGTCGGCCCTCTTGTCCACCGCCAGTTCGGGCATGGCCTTGGCCATTTCACGCACGTAGTGCTGATGACGCTTGTAGATGTGCTCACCGCGCAACTCGGAGACGTGTCTGGCCAGCTCCTTCTCCAGACGTTCCCGCGCGATCTTGAAGGCCGTCTTCAGGCGCTTGTGTTCCCCGCGGGCCGAAAGCACCGCCTGCGGCAGGGAAAGGGTGAGATGCACGTAAAACTGCTTCTTCTTCTCGAGCCCTTCCACCACGATGCGCAGAAGGGTGAGATCCGGATCGAACTTCTTGGTCAGCCTCTCGAAACGCTCGACCAGCTTCTTGACGTGGGCTTCAGCCAGCTTCTTGTCCGCCGGACTGATATCACGATAGACCACCTGATATTGCATTTCTTCACCTCCTACAATTTATGTTTGTCGGACCTGGACAGTCCGTAAAGGTCTTGCCTGCTCCGCGCGTCAAACCCCAGAGGATGGGGCTTTTCGATTTCCATGATGATCTTTCCCTGATAGAAGACCATCACCGTGCCCGTGGATTCGCTCACCGTGATGGCCACGGCCTGGGTGATGGCCGTTATGGCCGCGGCGGAACGATGCCTGGTCCCCAGGCCGGAAGGGATGTCCTCGGTGACGGCCCCGGCGCGGATGAAGGCCCCGGCGGTCTCCACCACGCCGTCGCCCCGGATGATGAAGGCCCCGTCCAGTCTGGCGAACTCCTTGATGGTCTCCTCAAGCTGCGGGTCAAGGATGTTGCGCTCGCTCTCCGGGTAGCCCTTGAACGGGTTGAGGATGAGTTGCTCGCAGTACTGGAGCACGCTTTCCGTATCGCCCACGATGAAGATGGTCCCCACGGGCTTTCCCTCGCGCCCCTCGGTGGCCAGATCAATGGCGATCTCGAGCACCCGCAGGAACACCTCCGGGCGCACCACCTCGTGGAGATGCTCCAGTTGGGTGACGGCGAAGAACTCGAACTCGTCCCCGATGTCGAGGATGAAGAGGGAGTCGAGAGAACAGCTGTCCGCCAGGCCGGAGAGGCAGAGGACCACGTCGTCGTGATGGAATATCCCCTCGGACACCCCCACGAGGACGGCGATCTTCATCTGGCCGAGACGGGTGAGCCTGATGTTCGGCACGCGGATGATCTTTACGTTTTCCGGCAGATCCTCCTCGTCCTCTATGGGTTCCTTGGAGACCAGGACGAGATGCTTTTCGCCCAGGTTCTGGGCGAACTTCAGCAGCTCTTCGTGGTCCTTGAAGACCTCGGCGTAGACCATGAGGGCCCCGATGGGCAGCTCCTTGGTGAGATCTGCCGCGTAGGAGAGCAATTTTTCCGTGAGGACCTGCCTAAAATTGGACAAAGCGGCCATCTTCCTCCCTTCGGGTCTTCCGGGGCTCCGAGGAGACCGTAAGAGCGGGGATTTTCCCTGTCAAGGCAAGGGAACGGAGCCCTTCGTAGGCCAAACGCGCCAGGAGGGGCAGGTTTTCCACGTCTTGACGGTTGTAGAGGATGAGCCTCCGGAGGGCCCTCTCGTCTCCCCGACGATAACGCCACCAGAGCCTCACCGCCTCGAAGCCGTCGAGACCTTCGACCTCTTCGGGGCGCGAAAGTCCCACCATCTTCTCTATGCGCTTGAGCCCCCCGCGAAGCCCCAGGCGGCGCAGGAGGGGACAAAGATCCAGATGGACCACCGGCTCCGGGAGCCAGGGATAGTGATGTCGCAAAAAGGGCCAGTCGAAGAAGGAGCCGCCGAAGGTCACCCAGAACGGATGCGCGGCCAGGATCTCAAGCCCTTCCTCGAGGTCTTCCCCGGCCACGAAGGCCCGATAGCGCACCCCGTCGGAAAGGCCGAGGACGGTCACCCGGGATTGGTCCTTCTTCAGGCCGTCGGTCTCTATGTCGAGGAAGAGGGCGTTTTTCCCGAAGGGCTCGAAGAAGCGCCAGTGATGCCTCCTTTTCAGATAGGCCGCGAGAGAGACCAGATCGTCGGCGAAGGAGAGGAAGAAGCGAAGGGCCTCTTTCTGACGGCGGAGACGCGCGGTCGAGAACCCGGGCACGCTCTCCGCCGCCAGGAAGTCCCACCAGTCTTCTATTCCTGCCGCCCACAGGCGGCGCTCACCCTTCTGGTCTATGCCGGGGAGATGGAGAAAGGTCCGATAAATCACTGGAGACGATCGGTGTAGACCTTCGGCGAATACTTCTTTTCGAGCTCCTTGAGGGCCGCCTTCAGCCTTTCTTCCTGTCTCTGGCGCAGGAGCTCCTCCTTGATCTGGTCCTTCACCTCTTCAAAGCTCTTCTGGCGGGCCGGACGTTTCTTTTCCACCTTGATGATGTGATAGCCAAAGGCCGTGCGCACGGGCTGGCTTATCTCCCCGGGCTTGAGAGAGAAAGCCGCTTCCTCGAACTCCTTGACCATCTGCCCGCGGGTAAAGAAGCCCAGGTCTCCGCCCTTGTCCTTGGTCCCCGGATCGTCGGAGTACTTTTTGGCCAGCTCCGCAAAATCTTCACCTTTTAGCGCCATCTCGCGGATCTTCTTCGCCTTTTCCAGGGCCTTGGCCTCCTCTTCCTTGCTGGC
>JAADCO010000068.1 GCA_013154385.1 Thermodesulfobacteriota bacterium | reverse complement strand
AACATCTGGCTCATGGCCGGGATCTACGGTCTTCCGCGGCGCACCACCGGAAAGAGGCTTCGCGAGCTCCTCGAACTGACCGGTCTTACCCCCTACGCGGACCACAAGGCCGGAGACCTTCCCTTGGGTCTTCGGCAGCGTCTGGCGCTCGCCTGCGCCCTGGTCCATCATCCGGACATCGTCTTCCTCGACGAACCAACTTCAGGCATGGACGTTTCCGGAAGGCAGGTCTTCTGGAGCCTCATCTTTCGCCTCTCCCGTGAGGTGGGGCTCACCTGCCTCGTCACCACCCACTATCTGGCCGAGGCCGAACACTGCGACCGCCTGACCCTCATGCACGCCGGACGGGTGGTGGCCGAAGGCGCGCCCAGGGCCCTCAAGGAAGACCTCAGGAGGCGCTTTGGCCGGCCCTGGCTGGTGAGCGTCCCGGATCTCCTTTCCGCGCGCGAGAAGCTCCGGAAGGAGCGGCCGGTCATGGTCTTCGGGAGGAAACTCCGGTTCCTCTGGCCGGGAGACGAAGAAGAGGTCCGCGCCTATCTGCGCCAACACGGCGTGGAGGTCCTCGAGGTGGAGCCCGCGGAGGTCACCATGGAGGACGTCTTCCTCTGGTACGTCAGCGCTTCGCCTGCCGGAGGGTCTTCCTGATGGCCTTGAGCAGGTCCTCGGACACGAAGGGCTTGATGAGAGCCGCCTGGAAGCCGAAGTCCTCGTGCTGCCCCATCACGGGGTCCGAGGAATAACCGCTGGCCACGATGGCCAAAATATCGGGGTCTATCTCCCGCAGACGGGGCAAGAGCTCCTTGCCTCCGAAGCCGCCGGGGACCGTGAGGTCGAGGATCACCAGGTCGAAGGATCTCCCCGCTTCCCGGGCCGCGCGGAAGACCTTGAGGGCCTCCTCGCCGTCGGCCGCGGTCTCCACCTCGAAACCGTAGGTGGAAAGGATCTCGGCCATGGACTCCCGCACGCCTTTTTCGTCGTCCATCACGAGGATCCGGGCGGAGGGGATCTCTTCCGCCGAAGAGGCGGCCTCCTCCTCTGGCGCGGGGCCGACGAGGGCCTCCTCGGGTCGGGCGGGGAGGAGAAGCCTGATGAGGGCCCCGCGGCCCGGCGGAGACTCCGCCTGGATGAAACCCCCGTGGGCCTCCACGATGCGGCGGCAGGAGAAGAGCCCCAGGCCCGAGCCACCGTGCTTGGTGGTGAAGAAGGGCTCGAAGACAAAGGGCAGGTTCTCCGGCGGGATGCCGGGGCCGGAGTCCTCGAATTCCAGCTCCACGTAAGGTCCCGGAGAGAGGCCGTAAGGGTTGTCCGCGGAGAGGACGACGTTTCTCGCCCGGATGTAGATCACGCCCCCGCGCGGCAGGGCCTGGCGGGCGTTGATCAGGATGTTCTGGAAGCAGATGACGATCTGGTCCGGATCGAGCTCCGCCGGCCAGAGATCCGGGGGCAGGTCGAACGAGGCCTTGACCACGGAGCCGGAAAGGGCGAGGGAGACCGTCTCCCGCAGGATCTCCCCCAGCGGGACCACGCTCTTCACCGGACCGCCGCCGGTGGTGTAGCTGAGGAGCTCCCGCGTGAGGGTGCGGGCGCGGAAGCAGGCCCTTTCCGCGCGCTCGACGAAACCCCTGAGGCGCGCGTCTTCGGCCTCCAGGCGGATGACCTCCAGGTATCCGACGATGCTCAGGAGCAAATTGTTGAAGTCGTGCGCCACGCCGCCGGCCACCAGGCGCAACGTCTCGAGCTTCGAGGCCCGCTGCATCTCCGCTTCCAGGCGCTTGCGAGCGGTGATGTCGCGCAGGATCAGGGCCGTGCCCACGATCTCGCCGTCGGAGCGGATGGGCGCGGCAGAGCCCTCCACCAGGATCTCCCGCCCCGAAGGCAGGGTGAGCGTGGCCTCCTCGAAGAAGAGGGGGCTCAACTTCTCCTCGACGGCGCGGTCCGAAGCCGGGTCCGGGTCCGGCCCGAACTCGAGCTGGATGACCTCGCAGAGCCTCTGCCCGAGGACCTCTTCGGCGGAGACCCCGAGGAGCCTCTCCGCCGCGGGATTCAGGAGGACGATCTTCCCGCCCCTTTCGGTGACCAGCACGGCCTCGCCGAGCGAACGCAGGATGACCGCAAGCCTTTCCCTCTCCTCGACCAGGTGCTGCGTCCGCTCCTCGACCAGACCCTCGAGCTGGCCGCTGTAGCTCTTGAGCTTCTCGTAGAGCCCGGACAGACGGCGATGGAGGAGGAAGATGTAGATCACCACGATGAAGGCCCCCAGGGTGAGAACGGTGAGCCCCAGGATGAACTTGAAGTAACGCGCGCGGGCTTCGCGGAGGATCTTCGCCCGGTAGGCCCTGTAAGGCGGGGCGCCGAGCTCCCGCAGAGAGTCGTGCACGGACTGATAGTTGTAGGGGATGGTCCAGGCGGCTTCCATGGCCTTGGCCGCGGGGGACTCTTCCGGCAGGGAGAGGAGGACCGAGGCCACGGTCTCGGCCACTTCCCGTTTCAGCCTGGGGGCGCGGGCCAGCGGCCATTCCGGATAAAGGGGCGTGCTCACCAGCAGGTCGAAGTCCCTGGGATGCTGGCGGTGAAGGACACGGAAGTCCTTGAGGGAGATCTTACCCTCAGCGGCGAGGCTTTCGAGCACGTCCGTGCGCACGCAGCCGATCTCCACCTGCCCCGAGGAAACGGCCTCCACCACGGCGTCGTGCGTCCCGAAAAAACGCGGCACGTAGTCGCGCCCCTGCACCAGCCCGAGCTTCTGGAACTCCCTCTGCTCGGCGAGCCAGCCGCCGAACGAATCGGGGTTCACCGCCCCGATGGAGACCTTTCGCCCGCGGATGTCGCCCAGGAACCGCGGGCCATTCGAGGCCCGGGTAAAGATCACCCCGCCGAAACGGGTGTAGGGCCTCCCGAACTTGATGTTCTTCAGGGTGAGCAGGGGCGAGAGACCGCAACAGACCTCGAACCTGGCGAACATGGCGGGATTGGCCAGGACGAGGTCCACCTCGCCGCGCTGGACGGCGCGCTTGAGCTCCTCGAAAGGAAGGGCCCGGAGCTCGATTTCGTACGGAGTCCGGCGTTCCAGGTAGTCCTTGAGGGGTTGCCAGCGTCTCAGCGCCGCCTCGCGCCCCCTCTTGGCCAGCACCGCCAGGACCACCCTCTCCGCCCGGACCGAACCCGCAACCCCGCCGAGGAAGCAGAGGCTGAAGAGACAAATGACGAACAATCGGCTCCGATAGGTCATTGGCCCGTCCTTCGTTCCATTTTACGGTCACCAGGCCCCGGGGAAAAAGCGAAAACCCCCTTCGGCGCGAAAAAGAAAAGTGTTACAAAAGGGGCGAGGAGGTCCCGTCTTGAAGGCAAGGCGCATCTGGGCCGTAGTGGAGAAGGAAGCGCGCGAGATCAGGCGCGATCCCCTCTTCCTCACCATGGCCTTTCTCGTGCCCACCCTCTTCATGTTCCTCTTCGGTTACGGCCTGAGTCTGGACGTGGAAAACCTGCCCTTCTGGGTCATTGACTACGACCACAGCCAGACGAGCCGGGACTTCATCTCCCACTTTTCGAGCTCCCGCTACTTCTCGTTGAAAGAGGCCCTGCCCCGCGAAGAGGCCGCGGTCTCGGCCCTGACCGAGGGGAAGGTCCGGCTCGTGATCATCGTTCCCCCGCACTTCGAGCGGGACCTCTCCCGCGGCCGGGCGGCACCGGTGCAGGTCATCATAGACGGGACCTTTCCCTACCGCGCCCAGGTGGCTAAGAACTACGTACGCGCCGTGGTGGGGCAGATCAACACCAACCGCCTGAAGGACTTTTTCCGGCATCGCGGCGTGCCCGAGGCCCGGGTCGAAGCCCTGGCGGAGCCCGTGCGCCTTGAGGTGCGCTACGTCTACAACGAGGAGGCCAAGAGCCGCTGGTCCATTGCCTCGGCCCTCATCGGCATGATCCTCTTGATGGTGCCGCCCATGCTCACCTCGGTCTCCATCTGCCGGGAGAAGGAAACCGGCTCCATCTACAACATCTACGTCTCCACCATCACGCGCGCGGAGTTCCTCCTGGGAAAGATCATCCCCTACTTCTTCATCGCCGCCCTGAACACCCTCGTGCTCTACGCCTGGGCCATCCTCGTCTTCAAGACCCCCTTTCGCGGGAGCTTCGGCTTCTACCTGGCCTCGGCCCTGCTCTACGCCTTCTGCTCGCTGGGCATCGGCCTTTTCATCTCCTCCTTCACCCGCACCCAGATCGCCGCCCTCATGATCTCCCTGGTGGTGGCCCTGGTCCCCTCGTTCCTCTACTCGGGCATGCTCGTCCCGGTCTCGTGCCTGGACACCGTGGGGCGGTTCGAGGCCCATCTCTTCCCGGCCATGTACTTCGTGAACATCCTCCACGGGACCTTTCTCAAGGGCCTGGGGTTCAAGGGGCTTAAGGGAAACTTCCTGGCCCTGGTCCTCTACACGCTGGTGGTTTACACGCTGGCCTATTTTTCCTTCAGGAAGAGGGTCAAGAGATGAAGGCCCTGCGTCGCATCTACGTGCTTAGCGTGAAGGAGATCATCCAGCTCCTGCGGGACCGCGTCCTCCTCATCGCCACCATCTATCTCTTCACCGTGGACGTCTTCCTCGCCGCCTCCGGGGTCAAGCTCACCCTCCATCGCGTTCCCCTGGCGGTGTTCGACCAGGACCGCTCCCCGGCCAGCCGGGAGCTCGTCTCGCGCTTCCTGCCGCCCTACTTCGTCTTCAAGGGCTATCTGAAGGAGCC
>JAADCO010000077.1 GCA_013154385.1 Thermodesulfobacteriota bacterium | reverse complement strand
CTTTACGACGGAATGACAGGCGAGCCTTTCCGGGAGCCGGTCACCGTGGGCTACATGTACATGCTCAAACTCCACCACCTGGTGGACGACAAGATCCACGCCCGTTCCACCGGACCTTACTCCCTTATCACCCAGCAGCCTCTGGGTGGTAAGGCCCAGTTCGGTGGTCAGCGGCTGGGTGAGATGGAGGTCTGGGCCATGGAGGCCTACGGTGCGGCGTACGCCCTGCAGGAGTTCCTTACGGTGAAGAGCGACGACGTCACCGGCAGGACGAGGATGTACGAGCGCATCGTCAAAGGGAACAACTTCCTGGAAGCCGGCTTGCCGGAGAGCTTCCGGGTGTTGGTGAAGGAGCTCCAGGGTCTTTGTCTCGACGTGGAGCTCATCGAGGAGGAATAAGCCCAAGGACGGGCTTCACATAAACAAATTCACCAAGAGGGGTGAAAGAGATGGAAGATCTTCTTTCTTACTTTACCAAGCCCAAGGATCCGATGAGCATCAAGGCCGTGCGGCTTGGTCTGGCCTCTCCGGAAAAGATCCGCGAATGGAGCCATGGAGAGGTCAAGAAACCGGAGACCATCAACTACCGGACGCTAAAGCCCGAGCGTGACGGGCTTTTCTGCGCCAAGATCTTCGGTCCGGTGAAGGACTACGAGTGCTTGTGCGGCAAGTACAAGCGCATGAAGCACCGGGGCGTGATCTGTGAGAAGTGCGGGGTGGAGGTCATCCAGAGCAAGGTGCGCCGGGAGCGGATGGGCCACATCGAGCTCGCCGCCCCCGTGGCTCACATCTGGTATCTCCGAAGCATCCCGAGCAAGATCGGAGCGCTCCTGGACATCACGCTCAAGGAGCTCGAAAAGGTCCTCTACTTCGAGAACTTCGTGGTCATCGAGAGCGAGGTGCCGGAGCTCCCGGTGGGGAAGGTCATCACCGAGGAGCAGTATCAGAACGCCCTCCAGACCTACGGGCCGCGCTTCAAGGTCGGCATCGGGGCCGAGGCCATCAAGCACCTCCTGCAGAACCTCGATTTGCACAAACTCTCCCAGGAACTGCGGGAGGAGATGGCCAAGACCCGGAGCGAGGCCAAGCGCAAGAAGCTCGGAAAGAGGCTTCGCATCGTCGAGGCCCTGCGTGACTCCGGGAACCGTCCCGAGTGGATGATCCTTGAGGTCATCCCGGTCATTCCGCCTGATCTGCGGCCTCTGGTGCCCCTTGAGGGCGGACGTTTCGCCACCTCGGACCTCAACGATCTCTATCGCCGGGTGATCAACCGGAACAACCGGCTCAAGAGGCTCATTGATCTCGAGGCCCCGGACATCATCATCCGCAACGAGATGCGCATGCTCCAGGAGGCGGTGGACACCCTCTTTGACAACGGTCGCCGCGGTCGTCCGGTGACTGGGCCGAACCGGCGTCCGTTGAAGAGCCTCTCGGACATGCTCAAGGGTAAGCAGGGCCGCTTCCGCCAGAACCTCCTGGGTAAGCGTGTGGACTATTCCGGTCGTTCGGTCATCGTCGTCGGGCCCGAGCTCCGGATGCACCAGTGCGGGCTTCCCAAGAAGATGGCCATCGAGCTCTTCAAGCCCTTCATCTATCACTGGCTGGAGAAAAACGGCCACGTGACCACCATCAAGAGCGCCAAGAAGATGGTGGAGCGGGAAGATCCTCTGGTCTGGGACGCCCTCGAGGAGATCGTCAAGGAGCATCCCATCATGCTCAACCGGGCGCCCACGCTTCACCGTCTGGGAATCCAGGCCTTTGAGCCCATTCTCATCGACTCCAAGGCCATTCAGCTCCATCCGCTGGTTTGCGTGGCCTATAACGCCGACTTTGACGGCGACCAGATGGCGGTTCACGTGCCGCTTTCCGTGGAGGCGCAGACCGAGTGCCGGGTGCTCCTCCTTTCGACGAACAACATCCTGCTTCCGGCCAACGGCATCCCGGTGGTCTATCCCACGCAGGACATGGTGCTCGGTCTCTTCTACATCACGCAGGAGCGGCCGTTTGCCAAGGGTGAGGGCAAGGTGTTCGCCAATCGGGAGGAGGCCATCCTCGCCTACGAGGAAGGGGTGGTTGACCTCCAGGCCAAGGTCAAGGTGCGGATGAACGGAAAGCTCGTGGACACCACCGTCGGGCGGGTGATCTTTTCGACCATCGTGCCCGAGGAGATCAAGTTCGAGGAATACAACAAGCCCTTGGCCAAGAAGGCCCTGCAGAAGCTCATTGACCTTTCCTATCGTCGGGCGGGCCCAAAGAAGACGGTCATCTTTGCCGACCGGATGAAGGACATGGGCTACGCCTTTGCCACGCGCGCGGCGCTCTCCATTTGTGTGGACAACCTGCGCATCCCCTCGAAGAAGAAGGAGCTCCTCGAAGAGGCCGAGCGCAAGGTGCGCGAGATCTGGGAGCAGTACCACGACGGTCTCATCACCGACGGTGAGCGCTACAACAAGGTCGTTGACGTCTGGGCCTCGGTCACGGAGAAGGTCACCGAAGAGATGATCAAGGAGATGGAGACCAAGGAATACGTCGGCCCGGACGGCCAGAAGGTCATCGGACCGAGCGGTAACCCGGTCTACATCATGGCTTACTCCGGTGCCCGTGGTTCTAAGGACCAGATCCGTCAGCTTGCCGGTATGCGAGGCCTCATGGCCAAACCCACGGGAGAGATCATCGAGACCCCGATTAAGAGCAACTTCCGAGAGGGTCTCTCGGTGCTCGAGTACTTCATCTCCACCCACGGCGCGCGAAAGGGTCTGGCGGATACGGCGCTCAAGACCGCAAACGCCGGTTATCTCACGCGCCGTCTGGTGGACGTGGCCCAGGACTGCACGATCACCGAAGACGATTGTCAGACCATTGACGGCATCGAAGTCGGGCACCTGATCGAAGGCGGTGAGATCATCGAGCCCGTGTGGGACCGAGTGCTTGGCCGTGTGGCGCTTGAGGACGTGGTTGATCCGGTGACGGGTGAGGTGCTCGTGCGGGCCAACGAAGAGATTGACGAAGATGCCGTGGCCCGCATGAGGGAGGCCGGAATCGAGAAGGTGACCATCCGTTCCGTGCTCACCTGTCAGAGCCCTTACGGAGTCTGCGCCAAGTGCTACGGCCGAGATCTGGGTACCGGGCGCATGGTGGAGATCGGTGAGGCCGTGGGCGTGATTGCCGCGCAGTCCATCGGTGAGCCCGGAACCCAGCTCACCATGCGGACCTTCCACATCGGCGGAACCGCGAGCCGGGCGGCGGAACAGAGCGAACACCGCGCCCAGAGCCAGGGTGTGGTCAAGTTCGTGAACCTGCGCACGGTGCGCACGGACGATGGTTATCTCGTGGCCATGAACCGGCAGGGAGAGATTGCCATCATAACGCCCGATGGCCGCGAAAAGGAGCGGTATCCCGTGGTCTACGGAGCGCGCATCCGGGTGGAAGAAGGCCAGGAGGTCAAGCCCGGTGATCTGCTCGTGGAGTGGGATCCCTTCACCACGCCGATCATCACCGAGGTCTCGGGTCGGGTGAAGTTCGGTGACATCATCGAGGGCGTTACCGTGGACGAGAAGACCGACCCCATCACCGGTAAGGTCTCCATCATCGTGCGCGAATACAAACACACCGACTATCGTCCGCGCGTGTCCATCAAGGACGAGCGCGGTCGCACCATCAAGATCCCGGGCAAGGGCTATGCCCGTTATCTCCTGCCGGTGGGCGCCATCATCACCGTGCAGGAGGGCGATGAGGTGAAGGCCGGAGACATCATCGCCAAGATCCCGCGGGAGACCACCAAGACCAAGGACATCACCGGTGGTCTGCCGCGCGTGGCGGAGCTCTTCGAAGCCCGGAAGCCGAAGGAATACGCCATCATCAGCGAGATTGACGGCGTGGTCCACTTCGACAAGGAGATCAAGGGCAAGAGGAAGATCGTCATCCAGCCCGAGGTTGGTGAGCCCAAGGAATACCTCATCCCCAAGGGCAAGCACATCGCCGTGCACGAGGGTGACTTCGTGCGGGCTGGTGAACCCCTGATCGAGGGTTCGCCCAACCCCCACGACATCCTGCGGGTGCGGGGTGTGAAGGGACTGGCGCGCTTCCTGGTGGAGGAGATCCAGGAGGTCTATCGTCTCCAGGGCGTGCGGATCAACGACAAGCACTTCGAGGTCATCGTGCGGCAGATGCTCAAGAAGGTAAAGATCCGCGAAGTGGGTGACACCAACTTCATGATCGGTGAGCTGGTGGACAAGACCCGGTTCCAGCAGGAGAACGAGCGGGTGCTGGCCCAGGGAGGCCGTCCGGCGGTGGCTGAGCCGCTGATCCTCGGGATCACCAAGGCCTCGCTGGCGGTGGAGAGCTTCCTGGCGGCGGCATCCTTCCAGGAGACGACCAAGGTGCTCACCGAGGCCTCGCTGGCCGGCAAGGTGGACTATCTGCGGGGTCTCAAGGAAAACATCATCATCGGTCGTCTCATTCCGGCGGGAACCGGTCGGGTCTACTACGACATGAAAGAAGAGAAGAAACGCGCCCAGTTGGAGGCGGCTTAACGAAAAAGGCCGGGGGAAACCCCGGCCTTTTCTTTTTTCGGAAGGTGTTTGAGTTTACTTGCGGGAAGGGAAGGGGATGATCCTGGCGGAATCCTTCACCGGACTCGAGGCCAGGGTCTCTTCTATTTGTTCGACCTTTCCTTTTTCCAGCCCCTCGACGATTCCTCTCAGGGTGTTTACGGCCTCGAGGAAGCCCCCTTCACCGTAGACCATCTCCATGAGCATGTCGTTCAGCTTGATGCAGGCCCCAAGAGGGGTCTTGGCCCGCTT
>JAADCO010000013.1 GCA_013154385.1 Thermodesulfobacteriota bacterium | reverse complement strand
TCTTCCACCAGGCGGTGCACGTCGTAGCCAAAGCCTACTCGCATGATCCTTCCTCAAAGGCTCGTCGCAGTTCCTGGGCCGCTTCGGGATAGATGCTGCGCAAGTGAATGTCCCTCTGCGGGAAGGGGATCTCGATGCCCGCCTCGTTGAGCGCCTTGTAGAGGGCGTAGTAGTAGTCGCTCTTGATGCCGGTCATGGCGCGGTTGACCTCGGATTGGCGGATCCAGACGGCGAGTTCGAAGTTGAGGCTGCTGTCCCCGAACCCTACGAACCGCACCCGCACGGGATGATCGCGGTCTTCGCGGGTGATGGGCACGGTGCGCGCCGCTTTGATGGCCACCTCCTTGACCTTCTCCGGGTCCGTGCCGTAGGCCACGCCGAAGGGGATGAGGATGCGCCGCCAGTCGTCGTCGTAGGTCCAGGTGGAGATGCGCTGGGAGATGAACTCGGAGTTGGGCACGATGATCTCGAGGGCGTCAAAGGTGCGGATGACCGTGCTGCGGATGTTGATCTTCTTCACCACGCCGATGGTCCCGTCTTCGAACTGCACGAGATCACCCACCTTGATGCTGCGTTCGGTGAGGAGGATGATGCCGGAGACGAAGTTGTTGGCGATGGTCTGGAGACCGAAACCGATACCCACGGAAAGGGCGCCGAAGATGAGGGCGATCTGGCTCATGTTGATGCCGGCGCTAGAAAGGGCGACCAGGGCCAAGAGACAGAGCATGATGTAGTAGCTCAGGGTGGACAGGGAGTTGACCACCCCCGGCGCCATGCCCAGACGCTGGATGAGGAAACGCTCGATCTTGCGGCGGATCAGCTTGAGCAAGATGATGCCGATGGCGAGGACCAGGACGATCTTGAGAAAGCTCAGGACGGTGAAGCTCGTTTCCCCGGACTTCCAGAGCGGATAGTAGAGGATGGATTTGATGGTGTTTTCGCTGCGCTGATAGAACTTCTTGAGGCGATTGAGGGCCTTGGTCAGGAAGCTTATCTTCGCCTTCCAGAGCGTGATGATGGTGTTGCCCTCGAACGTGAACCTCTTGAGGAGCTCGAGCTCCTTCTGGAGGAGGCCCTGCAGGTCTTCGAGATTCTTCAGGAGATCCTGCTCCTCCTTGATGAGGAGCTTTAGATAGTAGCTCTCCTGCTTCTTGGTGGCGCGCTTGAGTTCGTCCTTGTGGAGGGCGAGGTTGCTCTTGACGATGATGATCTTCTCCTGGAGATAGTCCAGGCGGTATTTGGTGTTTTCTTTCTGGTCTTCCAGTTGCTCCAGTCGCTCCTGGTACTTCTCGATGGTTTCGAAGACGTGGTGCCTGGGGCACTTGGCGAGACAGGAGACGAAATCCAGCCAGAGGGTCAGGTGCTCGACTTTCAGGGAGGCCAGGTTTTCGGCCTCATCGAGCTCCTGGAGCCGGGTCTCGATGTTTTCCCGCCGCGTTTCGTAGTACTTGCCCTTGAGGGCGACGAGCGTTGACTTTCCGTTGCCGAGCTTGGCGAGGCGGATCTCCAGCAGGGCCAGGTCTCTTTCCGCCTTCTCGCGAAGTTTCTGGTTCTTCTGTTGCAGGAGCTCGAGTTCCTGCTGGGCCTTCTTGACGGCCTTCTCGAAGGGCTCGATGTCCTTGGGGGTGGCCTTGAGGCCGGCGAAAACGCGGTGGACCAAAGTCTCGTAGCGGGTCTTCAGGTCAACGAGCTGCTTGAGACGCTCGTTGCTCCGGTCGAGCCGGATCTTGGCCAAGGCCCAGCGGGCTTGGAGGTTCAGGAACTCCGCCAGCCGGAGATAGGTCTCCGGGCCGGCCTTTTCCTCGGCCAGGAGGAGATAGTCGCGATAGATCTCCTCGAGGGCCTTTTCCAGCCGCTCCAGCTCCTGTTCCTCGAGGCGGATCTTTCCCCGCAGGGCCTCGAGTTCGTGCTGGAGCTGGAACCCCAGGGAGAGCAGCCGGCGAAAGTCCTCGATGGAATAGGGCGGCTTCTTGAGGGGGGGAAGGTTTAAGGGTTCGGTTTCCGGTTTCTGGGCCAGTTCCAGCTCGATCTTTTGCCACAGCAGGGGGAGCGTGCTCAGGAGTTCCTCGGCTTCCTTGATGATCTTCTTCTCTTCGGGGTTTTGGGGCTTGAGTTCCTTGAGTCTGGCCTCGATCTGGCGCAGGAGCTTTTCCTGCTCCTCGAAGAAGGCCTTTCTCTTGGCCGGGTCCTTTTCGAAGTAGCGCGGGTCCTTGGTCTTGGTGGGGATGGGGAGACTCTGGGAGAACCCCGTCCCACACCAGCAAATGAGAATGAAGAAGGTGATGAGGAGCCTTTTCATCGGGAACCGTCTCACAATTTACCCGTCACCCGGCTGTTGGCCAAGGAGTTAATTCTTGAGTCCTCCGCGGGGCGCCTGTAATAAGAGAGGCTATGAGATGGTTGTCCCTCCTCACCCTGCTGCTGGTCGGGTGCACCAGCGTGGGGCCGCAGGCCCTAAAGCAGGCCCGCTTCAACTACAACCTTGCCCTGCAGCACTCGGCCAACGAACAACTGCTCCTCAACCTGGTTCGCCTGCGCTATCGGGACAATCCCGTCTTTCTCGAGGTCTCCAGCATTTCGAGCCAGTTTTCCCTGACTTCCGACCTGAGCGCGCAGGCCAGGGTGAACGAGGTCTATCCGGACTCCTACACCCTGGGCTTCGGCTTGGCCTTCGCCGAAAAGCCCACGATCACCCTCTCTCCCCTCCAGGGGGACAAGTTCGTCAAGCGTCTCCTTTCCCCCATCCCGGTGGAGCACCTGGTGCTCCTGGCCCATTCGGGCTGGCGCATAGACCGCATCCTGCGTCTTTGCGTGCAGAGGTTGAACGGCCTTGAGAACGCCCCCACGGCCTCCGGTCCCACGCCGGAACTCAAGCCGGAGTTCGAGGACTTCCTGCGCGCGGTGAAACTGATTCACGAATTGAGGCGGGCCAAGGTGGTGGACTTCACCTATCTTCCCGAAAAGGGCAAGGTCCTTCCGGCCCTCTACGTGCATCCGAAGCGCAGCCTTCATCCCAAACTCGAAGAACTGCGCCAGCTCCTGAAGCTCGGGCCCCATGCGCAATATCTCCTCACCACGGACGTCACCGTCCAGGGGGATCGCTATCTGCGGGTGGAGACGAGATCCCTCATGGGGGTCCTCTTCTACCTCTCGCAGGGCGTGTGCGTGCCCGAGGAGGATCTGCGCGCGGGCAAGGTCACGGCCACTCGCTATCCCGACGGGCGTCTCTTCGACTGGTCCGAATTGCTGGGGGATCTCTTCGTGGTGCGGGTCTCCGCGCGCCCCCCTGCGGATGCGATGGTGGCGGTCAAGTATCGGGGAAAGTGGTTCTACATCGCCGACAACGACCTCCGTAGCAAGTCCACTTTCGTCTTCCTCTCCCAGATCTTCGCCCTGGAAGCCGGGAAGGAGAAGTCCCTCGTGCCCCTCCTAACCATTCCCGTGGGGCAGTGATTCTTCTTCGTTTTTGTTCCTGAGTTCTCGGTCCTGACGGAGATAGGCCGCGGTTTCCTTGTCTATCTTCAGGATGTGGTCTGCAAACCAGTGCCCCAGGAACTCGAAGATGTCGAGCAGATAGCCTTTCTTGTTGGCGCTTTCCGTTTCGAGCGTGCCGGTAAACTCCTGAATCTTGTCCACGAAGAAGCGATGCTCCCGGAAGTGTCTCTCGCGCAACTTTTCCGGAAGGGCGGTGCTCGCCTTCATCAGGGCCTCTTCGGTGCCGAAGTGCTCCACTACGTATTCGTTCAGGAAGAAGACGATGTCTTTCAGTTTTTCCGGAGAAACGCGGGTGTGGAGGAGGAGATGCAGGTCGTTGATGGTTTCCAGCAGTTTGCGATGCTGTTCGTCCACCTTGGGAATACCCACGAGGAATTCGTCTTGCCATTTGATAAAGGCCATTATTTCCTCCTGCAATTCATTGAGGACTTTGAAGTTTGAGATCCGGTTAACACTTGAACTGATTGGCGATTTCCTTGAGCCGCTCGGCCAGTTTGGCCATTTCACGGGAGAGATCACGGCTCTTTATGCCTTTTTCAGCGGTTTCCAGGATGGAATTGGACATGTGCTCGATGCGTTCCTTGATGGCCTCGGTGCTTTCCGTGGCCTGGTGCGCGGACTGGCTGATTTCGTTCATCATGGCGGTTTGCTCCTCGACGGCGCTGGCGATGACGTTGGAGATGTCGTTCACGCGGCTGATGATCTCGCTGATTTCCGAGATGGCCGCCACCGAGGCCCGGGCGTCGTCCTGGATGGTCTGGATCTTGCGGGAGATCTTCTCCGTGGCTTCGGCGGTCTGACGGGCCAGTTCCTTGACCTCGTTGGCCACTACGGCGAAGCCCTTACCGGCCTCGCCGGCGCGCGCGGCCTCGATGGTGGCGTTGAGCGCCAGGAGATTGGTCTGCTCGGCGATGCTCTGGATGAAGTTCACCACCTCGCCGATCTCCTCGGAGGAAAGGCTCAGCTTGTTGACCACTTCGTTGGTCTGGACGGCCTTGTCCACGGCTTCGTTGGCGATGTGGGCCGCTTCGGAGGTGTTGCGCGAGATCTCGGTGATGGCCTCGACCATCTGTTCCGAGGCCGCGGAGACGGCGCGCACGTTTTCGGAGACCATCTCTTCGGCCTGCTTGAGCTGCTCGCTTTCCTCCGCCAGATGTTCGGCGGTGACCGCCACCTCGTCTCCGGCCTGGTAAACCTCGTCCGCAGCCTGATACACCTCGGAGGAGGTGTTGATCACCTGCTTCATGGTCTCCCGGAGCTGTCCCACCATCTTTTCCAGGCTCTCAAGGAGGATGCCGATTTCATCGCGCCC
>JAADCO010000164.1 GCA_013154385.1 Thermodesulfobacteriota bacterium | reverse complement strand
CGCCGCGCGGCTCTCGCGGCCCTTGAGCTTGCCGGAGGTGGGGTTACCGTGAAGACCGTGCTCTTCGATTTCGAAGGGAAGGTGCTGGCTCAAGCGGAGGAGAAAGGAAGGTGATCCACGTCGTGGGGCTTCATCATCCGCGCGATCTGGCCCCGGCCGTCGCGGAGATCGTGGCGCAAGCCGAGGTCCTGGTGGGGGGAAGGAGGCATCTTTCCCTCTTTGAGGACCATCCCGCGGAAAAGATCGCGATTCCGCCGGTGGAGGAGGCGCTTGAGCGCCTCAAGGCCCTTTCCCACCGCCGCGTGGTGGTGCTCGTGAGCGGGGACCCGCTCTTCTTCGGGCTCGGCAGGCGTCTGCTTCGAGAGCTCCCGCGCGATTCCCTCTGCTTTCACCCGGCCCCCTCGGCGGTCCAGCTCCTCTTCTCGCGTCTCAAGATCCCGTGGGACGATGCGCGCGTGGTCTCCCTTCACGGCCGGAGCCCCCGGAACCTTCATCTGGAGATTGCGCCCTACGGAAAGGTGGCCTTTCTCACGGACCCGGAAAACTCTCCCCCGCGCCTGGCGTCCTATCTCCTGGAAAAGGGGATCTCCGGGAAGGTCTACGTGGGGGAAAACCTCGGGCTTCCGGAGGAGCGCATTCGCGCCTTCGACCTGGAGCAGGTGCCTGAAGAGAGCTTCTCCGCCCTGAACGTCATGCTTCTTCTCAAGGAGCCGAGCCCGCGGAGGCTCCTTTTCGGCCTTCCGGAGGAGACCTTTGCGCACGAAGGGAACCTCATCACCAAGGCCGAGGTGCGGGCGGCCGTGGTCTCGGCCCTGGCCCCCTTCCCCGAGGCCACGGTCTGGGATCTCGGCGCCGGTTCGGGGGCGGTGGGCCTGGAGCTGGCGGCTCTCGCCTTCAGAGGGCGCACCTTCCTCGTGGAAAGGAAGCCCGCGCGAATTGAACTCATCCGTCAAAACCTGCGTCTAACTCGCCTTGATAACGTCGAAATAATTGACAAAGACTTGAGGGACGCCCTCCCCTCCCTTCCCACGCCGGACCTGGTCTTCGTGGGCGGCGGGTTCAGGGCCCTCCTTGAGATGGGCCCCGCCTTCCTTTCGCGCCTTGGGCCGCAGACGCGCTTGGCCGCGACGTTCGTCATCCTCGAACACCTGCTGGCGGCGCTTGAGTTCTTCGAAAGGAACGGATTTGAGGCCTCTTTCTCCGCGCTCTTTCTGGCCCGGGGAAAGAGGTTTCCCGATGGCGGGCGGGGCCTGCTTGCGGAAAACCCCGTCTTTCTCCTGCGGGCGAGGAGGCCGGAATGAGAAAGGTTTATCTCGTCGGGGCGGGTCCGGGAGATCCGGATCTCCTGACCCGCAAGGCCTGGAGGCTCCTCAACGAGGCGGATCTCATCGTCTACGCCGGCTCTCTGGTGCCGGAAGAGATGCTGGCCCCTCTCGGGGCAGAGAAGATAGACAGCGCCCCCTTGAGTCTGGAGGAGATCGTCGCTCATCTCGAGCGAGGCTATCGGTCGGGCGGGCTCGTGGTGCGTCTCCACTCCGGTGATCCGAGTCTCTACGGGGCCATCCACGAGGAGATGAGGGCCCTTGAGGAGCGCGGCATCCCCTTTGAGATCGTTCCCGGAGTCTCTTCCTTTCTGGCCGGGGCCGCGGCTCTTGCCTGCGAGCTCACCGTGCCGGAGGTCAGCCAGACCGTCATCATCACGCGCACCGCCGGTCGCACCCCGGTGCCGGAAAGCCTCCGGGAACTCGCGCGCCATCGGGCCACCATGGTGCTCTTCTTGAGTGCCTCCCTGGTGGAGAAAGCGGTGGAAGAGCTCCTTTCTGGCGGATATTCTCCGCAAACCCCGGCGGCCTGTGTCTACCGGGTGGGCTGGCCGGAGATGAAGATCATTCGCACCACCCTGGCCGAGCTCCCGGCGAAGATGGCCCGGGCCGGCATCAAGAAGCAGGCCCTGATCTACGTGGGTGAGGTCCTCTCCCCTGCGCAGGAGACGCGCTCAAGGCTCTACGATCCCTCTTTCTCTCACGGGGCCCGCCGGGCAAAGAAGAATTGAGGGACCTTTTACGGATCCTTCCAAAAGACCGAAAAGAGAAGCGTCTATGGACATCGAAAAGTGTCTGCGGCGGGTAGAGGAGTTTCTCCGTCGGCACGACGGAGACGGTGACGAAGTCATCGGCCTTCTGAAGGATCTTTACCAGATTTGCCGCAAACTATACGACCAGGCCACGATAGATTTCCTTACCGGGCTCTACAATCGCCGCGCCTTCGAGAAACAACTGGAGCTGGCCGTGGAACGGGCCCGGCGTGACCGGAGCACCTTTTCCCTCATCCTCCTTGACCTCGACCATTTCAAGCGGGTCAACGATCTCTACGGCCATCTGGTGGGGGACGAAGTGCTGCGCAAGGTGGGCTCCCTCATCCGCTCGACCATGCGCAAGGTGGATATACCGGCCCGTTACGGTGGCGAGGAGTTTGCCATCATCCTGCCGGGCACGGGGTTCGAAGGGGCCCTCTCTGCGGCCTGGCGTCTCAAGAAGCGCATTGAGGAAACCAACTTCGGCACCGAGGAGCGTCCCATTCACATTACGGCCAGCATGGGGCTCGGGACCTATCGTCCCCTTGAGAACCTCAGCGCCCGGGACTTCCTGGAGAAGGTGGATCGCTTCCTTTATGCCGCCAAGAATCGCGGCCGAAACGTCATCGTGTACGAAAGCGATCGGACCTTTCACGAAGAACATCTCGAAGGGCTTTCCCATGAAGAGAAGAAGGCCTTGATGGAAGGGGTGAGACCTTATGATGATTAGCATCACCAGCGGTAAGGGAGGTGTGGGCAAGACCTCTTTGGCCGTGAACTTGGCCTTGGCCTTCTCACCGGAATACAAGGTTCTGCTTGTGGATGCCGATCTGGGGTTGGCCAACGTGGACATCATGCTCTCTCTCATGCCCAAGTACACGGTGAGACACGTCCTGCTCGAAGGGCGTTCCATCCGCGAGGCGGTGGTTGACAGCGGCTACGGTTTCGACGTGTTGCCGGCGGCCTCGGGTGTCTCGGAACTGGCCCAGCCCGACTCGGACATGAAAGAAGTGCTCGAGCTCGGCCTTCGTCATCTGGCCGAGCAATACGACCTCGTCTTCTTCGACACCGGGGCCGGTATAAGCCCGGTGGTCCTTTGGTTCAATTGCCTGGCGCAGTGGAGCCTGGTGGTCTTCACCCCGGAACCGACCTCCATCACCGACGCCTACGCCCTGATGAAGGTGCTCTACCGGGACTACGGGCAAAAGAACTTCCTGCTCGTGGCCAACCAGGCCACGGAGAAGGAGGGTGAGCAGTATTTCGCCCATTTGGAAAGGGTCATCGGGCACTATCTGGGCCTTTCTCCCATCTATTTGGGGGCCGTGCCCAAGGACCTGGCGGTGGAAAGGAGCATTCGGGCGCAAAGACCCCTTCTTGCGGAAACCCGCGAGAGCAAGGCCGCCCGCGCCATTCTCGCCCTGGCTGAGCGACTCAAGGAGCTCTTCAACCTCCAGGAAAAAAGTCTCGCCGTCTGATCTTTCTTGCCGGAGCCTTTGGGAATAAAATGCCCCTCGATGTTTTCCAGACAAAAGGGGCTTCTTTTTGAGCTCGTAAAAGAAAAGAAACACCACCTGCCCAACGGACGTTTCGTCAACCCCTGGTTTACCCAGGAGGCCCCCGCACTTTCGAAGATCATCAAGTGGAAGGTGTCGCATTTCCGGGAGCGTTCGCGGGCCTTCATCCCCGTGACCAGGCCCCCTCTTGAGATCTTGAGAGACCATCCCGGGCCTCTGGTGTGTTTCCTGGGCCACGGAAGCGTGCTCCTGAAGCTCTCCGGACGGCTCTTCCTCCTGGACCCCATCCTGGGCCACATAGGCGGGCTGGTCAAGAGATACAGCCCCCCTCCCCTCTCCCCCGGGGAGCTCCCGCCGGTTGACTTCGTGGTTTACAGCCACGCCCATCGTGACCATTTCGACCGGGTGACCTTGGCCTCCCTGCCGGGCAAACCCGTTCTGATCTCGCCTCTCAATTTTCGGAGATACCTCTCCAACACCCATTCCCTGGTGGAGCTCGATTGGCTGGAGGTGTACGAGGCCGAAGGTTGGTCCGTCAGGGCCGTGCCGGTTCAGCACTGGTCCAAGCGGGGCCTTTTGGATACCAACACGGCCTTGTGGGCCGGGTTCATCCTGGAAAGCGATGATTTTCGCGTGTTTTTCGGGGGTGATACCGGCTATTTCTTCGGCTTCGAAGAGCTGGGAGAAGCCTATGGACCCTTTGATTTGGCCCTCCTCCCTGCCGGGGCCTTTCTGCCCCGTTGGCTCATGGCCCCCTTTCACATGAGCCCGGAGGAAGCCGTGAGGGCCGCGGAGGACCTCCGCGCCCGGAGGGTCATGCCCATCCACTGGGGTGCCTATCGTTTGGGAGACGAAGAGCTTGACGATCCGCCCAAGCTCTTAAAGCGCTACGCGTCCCGCAGCCGTGTCAAACCCCTTATCCTCTACCCCGGAGAGACCGTCGTTTTTGAAGGCGACAGAGTCTCCTACTTGCCTCAATGACGGGGTCTCTATAGTTTCGCTTGCCCAAGTGTTAAGCGGTCTTAGACTTTTGCCACTTGCGCCAGGCAATTAACGCTACACAACCACTGACTACCAACACGGCTGTAGCCGGTGAGGGAACCGCCCCTGCAGGAACGGCGTCTCCGTAATAAAGAGGGCCGCTCTTATCCGAAAGAGAGGAAATTGCCAGATAAGGACTGCTTACCGGGGCACTCAGTAACACCCTGATGGTGCCTTCGTTTACGGGGTTGTCCGCGGTA
>JAADCO010000128.1 GCA_013154385.1 Thermodesulfobacteriota bacterium | reverse complement strand
CCCCGGAGGGAAGCCGCCACCACCAGGGGCGGAAGCCCGGTGGTGAAGATGAAGGGACGCGCTTTGGTCACGAGATAGTCCCTTATCTCCGGATGCGTGACGAGAAAGGCCCCATAGCTCCCGAGGGCCTTGCCGAAGGTGGCGAGAAGGAGGTCTATCTGCGGGATGAGGGAGAGCTCTTCGGCTATCCCGAGGCCTTCTTTCCCGAAGACCCCCACGGCGTGGGCCTCGTCCACGAAGAGAAGGGCCTGGTAACGCTCCTTGAGCTCCACCAGGCGCGCGAGATCCGGCACGTCTCCGTCCATGCTGAAGACGGACTCGGTGACGATGAGCGCCCGCTTGTAGCGGGAGCGATGGCGCGCAAGGAGCCTTTCGAGATGGTCGAGGT
The DNA here is from genome assembly GCA_013154385.1 of Thermodesulfobacteriota bacterium. Lineage (GTDB taxonomy): Bacteria > Desulfobacterota > Thermodesulfobacteria > Thermodesulfobacteriales > Thermodesulfatatoraceae > JAADCO01. The sequence continues at coordinate 4,468 of JAADCO010000128.1, read as the reverse complement.
CGAGATGGGCGTAGCGGTGAAACGCGGCCCCGGAGAGCCTCAGCCCGTCTATGAGGCTTGCGTGGACGAGCTTGTCGGCGAAGACGACGTCCTTGGCGCCGCAGAGGGTGCTCAGGATGGCCAGGTTGGCGGTGTAGCCGCTGCTGAAGACGAGCGCCGGCCGACCGTAGAGCGCGACAAGCTTCTCTTCGAGGCGCTGGTAAAGGGGATGGTTCCCGGAAAGGAGGCGCGAGGCCCCGGCACCAGTGCTCCCCACTTCCCGAGAGATCTCCTCGGGGTCCATCCGCTGGGCGAGCCCCAGATAGTCGTTGCTCGAAAGGTTGAGGAGCCAGCGTCCGCGCAGGCGGAGCCGAGGACCCGCGAGCTCCTCGATGGGCGGGAGGACCCGCCGCAGACCCCGGGCCTCGAGTTCGGCAAGCTCCCTCCGGAGTTCGGCCAGCACATCCATAGAGTCGTCTTTTAACCCCTTTTGCCGCCGGCGCAAATCCGGAGACACAAGCGATTTTTATAAGCAGAGGATTTTGGCTATTTTGGCAAAAATTTTTCTGATATGATCCCATGAGGAACGCAATTTTCCGATTTCTATTTTTTTCTTGCCTAACGAACTCGGCCTGCTATACTTATTTACGAACCTAAATACCAAAATACCGAAAAGGAGGCTGCCCATGTTCTGCAACCAGTGTGAGCAAACCGCCAAGGGGGTTGCCTGCACCAAGGTCGGGGTCTGCGGGAAGACCCACGAAGTTGACGTCCTGCAGGACCTTCTCATCTACGCCCTCCAGGGGCTCGCCAAGGTGGCCCAGGCCGGCCGCAAGGTGGGGATCGAGGACCGGGACACCAACGTCTTCACCTGCGAGGCCCTCTTCTCCACGCTCACCAACGTGAACTTCGACCCGGAGCGCATCAAGGGCTATCTCTTCGAGGCCGTGGACCGGCGCGAGAAGATGAAGTCCGAGGTGAAGGCCAAGGGCGGCGAGGTGCCCGAGGACGGCTCGGCGGCCTTCAATCCCCCCGAGGACCACGAAGCGCTCCTCAAGAAGGCCGAAGAGATCGAGCCCCGGCCGGAAACCGCCCCGGATCCGGACATCTTCTCCCTCAAGCTCACCACCATCTACGGGCTAAAGGGCATTGCCGCCTACGCCTATCACGCCGCCAAGCTCGGCCAGGAGGACCCGGCGGTCTACGAGTTCATGCACCGCGCCCTGGCGAGCCTCGAGCGGAACGACCTCTCCCTCGAGGACTGGGTGAACATGGTGCTCGAGCTCGGGAAGATCAACCTGCGCACCATGGAGCTTCTCGACGCGGCGAACACCGGCACCTTCGGTCATCCGCAACCCACCAAGGTGCCGCTCGGCGCCAAGGCCGGAAAGGCCATCCTCGTCTCCGGCCACGATCTCAAGGACCTCTACGAGCTCCTCAAGCAGACCGAGGGCAAGGGCATCTACGTCTACACCCACGGCGAGATGCTTCCGGCCCACGGCTACCCCGAGCTCAAGAAGTTCTCCCATCTCTACGGCCACTACGGCACCGCCTGGCAGAACCAGCAGAAGGAGTTTCCCAACTTCCCCGGCCCCATCGTCATGACCACCAACTGCCTCATGCCGCCCAAGGAAAGCTACAAGGACCGGGTCTTCACCATGGGGCCGGTGGGCTTCCCGGGGGTGAAGCACCTGAAGGGTGAGGACTTCTCTCCGGTCATCGAGATGGCCCAGAACATGGAGGGCTTCACCGAGGACCAGAACGGACGCTCCGTGCTCACCGGCTTTGCCCGCCAGACCGTGCTCTCGGTGGCGGACAAGGTCATCGAGGGGGTCAAGTCCGGGGCCATCAAGCACTTCTTCCTGGTGGGCGGCTGCGACGGCGCCAAGCCGGGGCGCAGCTACTACACGCGCTTCGTCGAGCTCACCCCGCCGGACACCATCGTCCTCACCCTGGGTTGCGGCAAGTTCCGCTTCTTCGACAAGGACCTCGGCACCATCGGCGACCTGCCCCGCCTGCTCGACATGGGGCAGTGCAACGACGCCTATTCCGCCATCCAGGTGGCGCTGGCCCTCGCCAAGGCCTTCGGCGTGGACGTGAACGAGCTTCCGCTCTCGCTCATCGTCTCCTGGTACGAGCAGAAGGCCGTGGCCATCCTCCTCACCCTGCTCTATCTGGGGATCAAGAACATCTACCTGGGGCCGAGTCTTCCGGCCTTCCTCTCGGAAAACGTCCTCAAGTTCCTCGCGGAGAAGTACAACATCCACCCCATCTCCACCCCTGAAGAAGACCTGAAGGCCTGTCTCAAGAGCTAAGCCCGGGCCCGGCCGGAAAGGCCGGGCCTTCCCCATTTCCGAAGTCCTAGACGAGGGGCGGCAGGCGGAAGACCGGGGCCGTGAGCACGCGCTCGATGTCGCGGGCCAGGTTGAGGAGCCCCCGATAGCCGGCATAACCCCCGCGCCTTTTCTCCTGCGGAAAGGAAAGCGCCGGAAAGCCGAACTTGATCACCCGCCAGACCTCGCGCGCGTTGGTGAGCACGAGGTCCGGCTTGAGAAGCGAAAGGAGCCTTTCCACCTCGTCGTCACCGGGGTCGTCGGTGAGGAAGCCGCTGTAGGGTGCCGCTTCCTCGTGGTCCCTCGGCGTGCCGAAGATCGAGGCCGCGCCCACCACCTCGAAGCCGAGTTCCCGGAGGAGTCTCGCGAGCGGGCCCACGCGCCCGGCGCCGAGGACCAGAAGGGCCCTCTTTCCGGAAAAGAGGGGCAACCGGGGCCGCAACCATTCCCTCACCCCGGCCTCCTCGCGCGCGATCAGCTCCTCCACCGCGGAGCCGGAAAGCCCCAGGGCCTCGGCCACCTTGCGGAGGGAGGCGGAGGTGGCGGAGAGCCCGTAGAAGGAGACCTTGATCCAGGGCATCCCGAAACGGCTCTTGAGATCCTCCGCAAAGTCCCGGGCCGTGGAGCCGCAGAAGAGGAGGTTGAGCCGAGCTCGGGTGAGGGTCTCGATTTCCGAAAGGCGCGTCTTTCCGGTGAGCACGGTGTGCACCCGCACGCCGAGGGCGGCGAGCAGGCGGACGATCTCTTCGGCCTCACCGGCCACGTTGTATTCCCCGACGAGGTTCACCACGGGCGCGGCGGCCCTTTCCCCTTCCCGCACCAGGGAGGAAAGGGCGCGATAGGCCAGGGCGTGGCCGCCGGCCTGCGTCGGATGGGAGAAACCCGGACAGTCGAGCACGAGGACCCTCTTCTTCGTCTCCTCCTCCACCTCGCGCGCCACGGTCGAGAGATCCTCGCCGGTGAGACCCGTGGCGCAGGTGGCGTAGAGAAAGGCCCCCCGCACCTCGGGAAAAAGGGAAAGGCCCTCGTAGAGGGCCCGGCGCAACCTGGCCAGGCCGCCAAAGATTATCTCCGCCTCCCCCGTGGCCGTGCCCAGGAGGGGCTCGCGCTGGCCGCGCACCATCTGCCCGTAGGAGAGACAACCCACCGGACCGTGAACCAGGTGAAGGGCCTCCTTCACCGGACCGAGCACGTATCGGGCCCCGAAGTAAGCGCAGCTCCGCTGGCTCATGCCCCCGGGCTCGGTGAGGAGCCCGCAGGGCTTTGCCGCAAGGGGCACACAGCCGTAAGCACCGCAGACCGACATCTCCGCCCTCCTTTCTCTACTGATGCGTCCGGTCGTCGGGATAGTGATGGTCCAGGATGGCGTTCACCAAACGGGCGAGAAACCTCTCTCCGCCGCGATAGGCCACGATGGGTTCGCGCTGGTAGCCCACGCGGTCGTAGACCGGAAAACCGAAGCGCACGAGCGGCACCCCGATCTCGCGCGCGATGTTCACGCAGCGGGAATGCCCGAGGACGACGTCCGGCCGGTCCTCCTTCAGGGCCTGCTCCCATTCGAACTGGTCCCCGCCGTTCATGACCACCGGGCGCTTGCCGTATTCCTCCGCCACCTTCCAGATCTCCTCGGCCGCCGAAGCGCTCTTGGTGCCAAGCAGCACGTAGGTGGGCTCCATGCCCAGCTCGCACACGAAGCGAAAGACCCCGGCCACGAAGTCCGGGTCACCCGCAAGGGCCACCTTCTTCATCATCGTGTAGTGGAGGGTGTCGGCCATGGCGTCGAGGAGGATGCCCCTCTCGTAGCGCACCTCCTCGGGGATACCCCGGCCGGTGACCTCGGAGAGGGTCTTCACCAGGCGGTCGGTGTTCCCCACCCCGAGGGGCATGGGGAGCACGAAGGACGGCACCTGATAGCGCTTCTTGAGCCATTTGGCCCCGGCGGAACCGGCGTCCGGAGACAGGGAGAAGATGGCCTGGGCGTCTCCGGCGCGCACGAACTCCTCGACCCTCGTCCCCCCGCGCGGATAGTAGGGAAGGCTCTGGGGCGGGCCGAGCGGGGCGTCGAGCGTTTCGCTGATGTCGAAGAGCACGGAGTGCTTCACCCCCATGAGGGAGAAGAGGTGTTTGAGCTCCCGGATGTCTCCGGGCATCATGAA
>JAADCO010000022.1 GCA_013154385.1 Thermodesulfobacteriota bacterium | reverse complement strand
TCACCCGGTCCGAGGAGGAGTTTCCCCCGTATCCCGAAGATCCGGAGACCTATCGCCGTTATCGGCGGGACCTCGAAAGGCCCGTGCAGTATCTCAAGGGCGTGGGGCCCAAGATAGCGGCGAAGCTTGCCGGAAGGGAGATAAAGACCGTTGAGGACCTGCTCTTTTTCCTTCCCAAGAGCTACGAAGACCGCCGGCGTTTCACCCCCATCCGGGCGGTGAGGGTAGGGGAAAAGGTCGTGATCCGCGGCGAGATCGTCATGGCCGGGACGGTGCGCTTCAAGCGCCGCAAGGTGTTTGAGATCGTCGTGGCCGACGGCACGGGGCTTCTGGCCGCCAAGTGGTTCCACTTCCAGGAGGCGAAGTTCCGCGAGATCTTCCGCCCCGGAAGGGAGGTCATCCTGAGCGGAGAGGTGTCCTTCTTCGCCGGGCGCAAGGAGATCATCCATCCCGAGACCGAGTTTCCCGGAGAGGAAAAGGACCTTTCCCTCCACGTGGGGCGCATCCTTCCCGTGTATCCGTCCGTGGAAGGGGTCTCTCCCAAGGTCATCCGGCGCATCGTGGCCCACGCCGTCGAGGAGTACGCCGATCTCGAGGTGAGCTTCATCCCCCACGAGATCCTGCGGCGCAGGGGGCTCCTTCCCCTTTCCCTGGCCCTCAAGGGGGTCCACTTCCCCCAGGAGGAAGACGATATCGAGGCCCTGAACGCCCAGCGCAGCCGCTATCATCGCAGCATCGCCTTCGACGAGTTCTTCTTCCTCGAGCTGGCCATGGCCTTGAGGAAATCGCGGCTCTCCCGGGTCCCGGGGATCTCCTTCCGGGTGGAGTCCCCTCTCGTGGAGAGGTTCCTCGAGAACCTCCCCTTCGAACTCACCCGGGCCCAGAAGCGGGCCTTTGAGGAGATCAAGCGCGACATGGCGCGCCCCTATCCCATGAACCGCCTTCTCCAGGGTGACGTCGGTTGCGGAAAGACGGTGGTGGCCTTTCTGGCCGCCCTCGTGGCCATTGACAACGGCTATCAGGTGGCGCTCATGGCCCCCACGGAGATCCTGGCTGAACAGCACTATTTCAACTTTCGCCGGATGGCGGGGATTTCGGGCATCGAGATCGCGCTACTCACCGGCGGGCGCACCCCTAAGGAGAAGCGGGAGATACGGCACGGTCTCTCGGCGGGCCACATCCATCTGGTCATAGGGACCCACGCCCTTTTCCAGGAGTCCGTCGAGTTCCGAAAGCTGGGGCTCGTCATCATTGACGAGCAGCACCGCTTCGGAGTGCTCCAGAGGGCCGCCCTGCGGGAGAAGGCCAAAGGGGTTGATCCTGACACCCTGGTCATGACCGCCACTCCCATCCCGCGGACCCTGGCCATGACGGTTTACGGAGATCTGGACGTCTCCATCATTGACGAGATGCCCGCGGGCCGCAAACCGGTAAGGACCCTCCTCTTCACCGCGGAGGAAAGGGAAAAGGCCTATCGCCTCGTGCGCCAGGAACTGCGCCGGGGAAACAGGGCCTACGTCGTCTTGCCCCTGGTGGAGGAATCCGAGAAGATGGATCTCCTGGCGGCCACGACCATGGCCGAACATCTCCAGAAGGAGGTCTTCTCCGAGTATCGCGTGGGCCTCCTGCACGGGAAGATGAAGCCCGCGGAGAAAGAGAAGATCATGGCCGCCTTCAAGCAGGGAGACATCCAGATCCTCGTTTCCACCACCGTGATCGAGGTGGGGGTGGACGTCCCCGAGGCCACGGTGATGGTCATCGAGCACGCCGAGAGGTTCGGGCTCTCGCAGCTCCATCAGCTCCGGGGTCGCGTGGGGCGCGGGGACAAGGAGTCCTATTGTCTCCTCGTGGCCCACAAGCTGGCCCCGGGCTCCGAGGCTTACCGCCGTTTGCGGATCCTCTGCGAGACCAACGATGGTTTCCGCATCGCCGAGGAAGACATGAAGATTCGCGGCCCGGGGGAACTCCTGGGCACCAAGCAGTCGGGGTTCTTGTCCTTTCGCCGGGCAGACCTCATACGCGACTACGAAATGCTGGCCGTGGCCCGCGAGGAGGCCTTCCGCCTCATAGAGGAAGACCCGGGCCTCAAGGAGCACCCCTTGCTCAAGGAAGTGCTTTTCGACCGTTGGAACGAAAGGTTGAAACTTTCCGAAGTGGCTTGAGAGGAGGAAGAGAAGATGTCCATCAAGATCGGGATCATCGGTTTCGGTACGGTAGGATCGGGCACGGTGAAGATCCTCTTCGAGAACCAGGCCCTCATCAAGAAACGTCTGGGCTGTCCGCTCGTGGTCAAGAAGATAGCCGTGCGGGACCTTTCCCTCCCCCGGCGCATCGCGGTGCCGGAGGGCCTGCTCACCACGGACGTGGAGGCGATCATCAAGGACCCGGAGATCAAGATCGTGGTCGAGCTGATCGGGGGCATCGAGCCCGCGCGCACTTACATCTTGAAGGCCCTTGAGGCCGGGAAACACGTGGTCACCGCAAACAAGGCCGTGCTGGCGGAACACGGGCGGGAGCTCTTCGCCGCGGCGGCGGAACGCGGCGTGGACATCGCCTTCGAGGCGGCGGTGGGCGGCGGAGTCCCCATCATCAAGACGCTCAAGGAGAGTCTGGCGGGAAACCGCATCCTCTCCCTGGTGGGCATCGTCAACGGGACCTGCAACTACATCCTCACCCGGATGACCGAAGAGGGGCTGGCCTTTGAGACCGTGCTCAAAGAGGCCCAGGAGGCGGGGTTCGCCGAGGCCGATCCGAGCCTCGACATCGAGGGCTGGGATGCGGCCCACAAGCTGGCCATCCTGGCCAGCCTGGCCTACGGCACCGAGGTCCCCCTGGACCGGATCTACGTCGAGGGCATCCGCGACATAGAGCCCCTCGATCTCTCGTTTGCCCGCGAGTTGGGTTTCGTGACCAAGCTCCTGGCCATCTGTCGGGAGACGGGCGAAGGTCTTGAGGTGCGCGTCCATCCGGCCCTGATCCGGGAGGACCACGTCCTTTCTTCGGTGCGCATGGCTTACAACGCCTTCTACATCCGGGGGGACGCCGTGGGAGACATTTTGCTCTACGGTCTCGGGGCCGGGCAGATGCCCACGGGAAGCGCGGTGGTGAGCGACATCGTTGATCTCGCGCGCAACGTCCTCGCCGGGGCCAGCGGCCGCGTGCCGCCCCTCTCTTACCAGATGGCGGCCCTTTCCTCCCAGCCCTTAAAACCCATGGAGGACGTGGTTTGTCGCTACTATTTTCGCTTCTCCGCCATTGATCGCCCGGGGGTGCTCTCCAAGATCGCCGGCGTCCTGGGGGAGAAGGGCATAAGCATCGCGGCGGTCATTCAGAAGGGGAGAGAGGAGAAGGGATCGGTGCCCATCGTCATGCTCACCCACGAGGCCCGGGAAGCCGCGGTGAGGGAGGCCCTGGCCCGGATAGACCATCTCGACATCGTCACCGCTCCCACCAAGATCCTGCGCATCGAGGAGGGATAGTGTTTAGGAATAAAGGGGCCCTTCCGATAAATATCAAAGCAAACAAAGGTGAGGATGGATGTCGAAGTGATCGTCGAGAAGGGTCAATACACAATCGTCAAGCAGCCTCAGGAAAAGTTGGAGACCGAAAGCCTCGGTTCTTGCGTGGGCTTGGCCGGGGTTGATCCCGAAGCCGAAGTGATGGGACTGTGGATCTTCGTCCTCCCCGCGGCCAAGATCCTTTCTCGGCGAACCAACGGCATTTCACCGAGCTTTTTCGCCGCCGAAGGGATTGACGAGTTTCTGAAGGCCCTCGAGGAGGCCGGGGCGGAGAGGGAGAGGCTCAAGCTGATTGCCGCCGGCGGAGCGCGCTTCCTTGAGGCTCCCACCATCTTCGATCTCGGCGGGCTCAACGCCTCCATGTTGCGCAAGCTCTTGAAGGACCGCGGCCTTCAGCTCACCGGAGAGAAGCTCGGTCGTCCGTTTCCGACCAAGGTTTGGATCGAACCCTCGGGCAAAGTGTTCGTCAAAATCACCGGAGTCGAGGAAAGATCGTGGTAAAAGTCCTGGAATACGTCTTTGAAGAACTCAATTCCGTTCCCAATTTCCCGGAAACGGCGTTTCGTGCCCTGCGAATGCTTGAGGATGAGAACGTCAACTTTCACGATCTGGCCAAGGTCATTCGCTACGACGCCACCATCACGGCCAATTTCCTGAAGCTGGTCAATTCCGCCTACATCGGCCTGCGCCGCAAAGTGGAGTCCCTCACCCAGGCCTTTGCCTTGCTCGGCCTGAACCAGATCAGGTTTTTCCTCATCGCCGCCTGTGCCGGGCAGTATCTCAATCGCCCCTTGCGCGGATACGATCTCTCGCCCTACGAGGTCTGGTTGCATTCCCTGGGTTGCGGCGTGTTTGCCGAGCTCGTGAGCGAGAAGATCAAGGCCGAGCACCAGGACCACATCTTCACCGCGGCCCTCCTCCACGACATCGGAAAGATCGTCCTCGACCTCTTCGTTGGAGGAGAGCTCGAGGTCATCCGTGAACTGGTGGAGGAAGAGGGCCTTTCGTTCATGGAGGCCGAGATCATGGTCCTCGGGACGGATCACGCCGTGGTGGGGGCCGAGCTCTTGCGCCGCTGGGGGTTCCCGCAGGAGATCATCTTCGCCGTGCGCGCCCATCACGACGAAGACTGGATGGTCCAGAACCAGACCTCCGCGGTGGTGGCCCTGGCCAACACCCTGGTGAATCTCCTTGGCATCGGCATGGGCGCCGACGGGCTTTCCTATCGCATTCCCCCGGCCCTGCTGAAGACCGTGGGCCTCAAGGACAAAGAGCTCTTCGACGTGATCACCGAAGGTTTCCTCCGTTATCAGAACCTCAAGGAAAACCTGCTCAACAAGTAGCTCGTAACGACTCGAACA
>JAADCO010000182.1 GCA_013154385.1 Thermodesulfobacteriota bacterium | reverse complement strand
GAGAAGGGAAACGTCTTCATGGGGGCATTTTACTTTACGGCCTGCGGGGGTTTAAAGGGTTTGATGTCGAGCACGGGGGTTCCGTCGAACATGTCTATCCTCTCCACCTCGAGGACGTTTCCCCTCACCCGGATGACCTTGAGGACCGAAAGCCCGATGGGGTTCGGCCGCCGCGGAGAGCAGGTGCTGAAGACCCCGAGCTTCACCCCGGGCAGATGGGGCGGTTCCTGCACGAGATCCTTCTCCTCGAAGGGCGGGCTCAGATGGAAGTGGAAGATGACGTAGATCTCGTCCCCGGGCTTGATGTCCTTGAGCCCCTTTTCGTACTTGGGCAGGATGTGGATCTCGCCGCGCACGTTCGATACGCTGTGGTGCCGGGGGATTTCGCGGGCTTCGGTTCTCACCCAGCCGATGGGCCGAAAACAGATCTCTTCCTGCATGGGAAAGCCTCCTTTTTCTTTGCGTGCCGGACCAACCCCATTATCCTTTACCGAGAAGGAGGTGGCGATGAGCGAGGCTTGCAAGCTCCCCGACTACAGTTGCGTGCCCGAAGAGGCCCGTGAGATCGTGCGCCGCACCAAGACCATCGCCCTCGTAGGGGCCAGCCCCAAGCCGGAAAGGCCGAGTCATCAGGTCATGAAGTATCTGCTCGACAAGGGCTATCGCGTCATCCCGGTAAACCCCGGGCAGAAGGAGATCCTCGGGCAAAAGTGCTATCCGAGCCTTTCGGCCATTCCTCCGGAAACAAAGATAGACACGGTGGTCATCTTTCGCCGGGCCGACCAGGTGAAACCCATCGTCGAGGAGGCCCTGGCGCGCGGGGTCTCGGCCATCTGGATGCAGGAGGGCATCGAAAACGAGGAGGCCGCACGCCTGGCGCGGGAAAAGGGCGTGCCCGTGGTCATGAACCTCTGCTTCAAGAAGGTCCACCTCTTGGAGGCGCAAAGCGCTTGAGCCAGGAGAGGATCTGTTCGTCTTCGGGAAGGGGTTTTACGCGCCCGCCGGGCGTGCGGTACGGGCGTCAGGCAAGGTGTGCCGCGCCGCGGGCTCCGGGTTCCAGGTCCTCTCCGTTCACCTTGACCGTGGGTGAGCCGAGGAACCCCAGACGCTTGGCTTCCTCGCGATCCCTGACCTCGCGGGTGACGATCTCGGCTTCGAGCGAGAGCTCCCTGAGCGCGCGTTTGAGTTTCTCGATGATCTCCGGCCAGCGGCGACATTTCTTGGTGTAGAGGACTTCGATCTTCATGGCTGAATGCATCGTCAAGTTGCCGGTTTTCGAAGGGCCTCTTGATCTCCTACTCCATCTGGTGCGCAAGAACAAGCTCGACATCTTCGACCTTCCCATGTCCCTCATCACGGAGCAATATCTGGCCTATCTCGAGATGATGAAGGCCCTTGACCTGGACATCGCCGCCGAATACCTGTGGATGGCCGCCACCCTGATCTACATCAAGAGCCAGATGCTCCTTCCCCGGCCGGAGCCCGAACCCGAGGAAGGGGGGTTGATGGAAGACGATCCGCGCCGCGAGATAGTGGAGCCCCTGCTCGAGCTCGCCCGCTTTCAGGAGGCCGCGCGCGCCCTGGCCGAGCGCCCCCTCCTCGAGGAAGACGTCTTCTCTCCGCCCGGGGAGGAAGTCTCGCCGGAAGAGGAGCTTGCGGTTTCCCTCTTCGACCTCCTGGCCGCCCTGCGGGAGGTGCTGGGACGAAAGCCGCCGACTCCGCTCGAGGTCGAGCGGGCAAGGGTTCTCGTCACCGAGAAGATGGAAGAGATCCGCGCGCTCCTGCGCCGTGAGCCGCGCTTGACGTTCAGCGCCCTCCTCGAGAGGACCGGCTCGCGCGAAGAGGCCATCGCCTGCTTCCTGGCCCTGCTCGAACTCGCCCTGCGCGGCGAGGTCCGCCTCCTGCAAAACGAACCCTGGGCCGAGGTGGAGATCATTCGCCGATGAAGCTGCTCTACGCGTTCCTGGCCGTCTTCGGGCCGCTCATCCTGATCAAGCTCTTCTACGCCGTGGGCACGGTCATGGCCCTCCCCAGGACCAAGGGCGCGCTCTTCGTCTCCACCTCGCGGCGCAAGATCCGGGCCATCCTCGAGGCGCTTTCCTTCTCCCCGGAGACGAAGCTGGTGGACCTGGGATGCGGGGACGGCCGCTTCCTCCGGGCGGTCTACCGCCGCTACGGCGTGGTGGGGGAGGGCTTTGAGATCAACCCCTGGGCCTACTTCCTGGCCCGGTTCTACAACTGGCTGGCCCGCTGCCCCGCGCGGGTGAAGCGGCGCGACTTCATGAAGGAGGACCTCTCCCGCTACGAGGTGATCTTCTGCTATCTCTTCCCGGACCTTCTGCTGGATCTGGCACCCAAGCTCAAGGCGGAGACCAAACCGGGGACGATCATCATCAGTTGCAACTTTCCGCTTCCGGGCTGGACGCCGTGGATGGTCCTCGAAGAGGACGATCCCATCTACATCTACCGCCGCTGAGGAGAGGGTCTTCTCTCAGGCCGAGGCCCTCTTTTCGAACCCCAGCGTCTGGTAGAGCTCCCGGTAGAGGGGGCACGTCTTCAGCAGCTCCTCGTGCTTGCCCTGGGCCACGATGCGCCCGTGATCCATGACCACCAGGAGGTCCGCCCTGGTGACCGTGGAGAGACGGTGGGCGATGATGATGGTGGTCCTCCCGCTCATGAGGCGCTCGAGGGCCTCCTGGACCTTCTTTTCGGAGACGCTGTCGAGATGGCTCGTGGCCTCGTCGAGGATGAGGATCGGCGGGTTCTTCAAGATGGCGCGCGCGATGGCGATCCTCTGGCGCTGGCCCCCGGAGAGGTTGAACCCCCGATGGCCCAGGATGGTGTCGTAGCCCTGGGGCAGTTTCTCGATGAACTCGTGGGCGTGGGCGAGCTTGGCCGCCTGGATGATCTCCTCCCGCGTGGCCCCCGGGCGTCCGAAGGCGATGTTTTCCGCCACCGTGGCGTTGAAGAGGACGATCTCCTGGGAGACGATCCCGATGAGCTTTCGGAGCGAGACGAGGTCGAACTCGCGCAGGTCTATGTCGTCGAGGGTCACGCGGCCCCGCGTGGGGTCGTAGAACCTGGGGATGAGGGAGACGAGGGTGGACTTCCCCGCCCCCGAGGGCCCCAGGATGGCCACCACCTTGCCCGCGGGGATCCGGAGGTTGATGTCCTCGAGCACGTACTCCTGGGTGTACGGATAGCGGAAATACACCTCCTCGAACTTGATGGCCTTCCGCGGGGGGAAGGCCTCAAGGCTTCCGCCGGTCTCCTCCGGATAGCGCAGTACCTCTTCTATCCGCTCAAGGGCCGCCGCCGCGTCGTAGATGCCGGTGTAGGCGCGGGAAAGCCTCCTCAGCGGAGAGAAGATCATGAGGATGGCCGTGAGCACGGAGAAGAAGTCTCCCGGGGTCATGGCCCCCTTGATCACCAGGTGCCCCCCGTAGGTGAAGATCAGGGCGCCGCCGACGCCGGTCATGAGGTCCACGAGGAGCCTTGATCCCTCCCGGTACTTCGTGACCCGGAGGATGTAGCGATAGTAGCCGGTAAGCTTCTCCCGAAAACGTCGGAGGAGATAGCTCTCCTGGAGATAGACCTTGATCTCCCGAAGCCCGGCGAGGCTTTCGGTGAGCTGATGGGTGAGGGCGGCGATCTCCTGCTGGGCCAGATGCCGCATGCGCCGCGCCCGGGCGCCCAGTTTCCTCGAGCCCACGGCCACCACCGGAAAGACGGTGAGCGCGAGAAGGGAGAGGTCCCAGCGCCGGTAGAGGGCCACGCCCACCAGGGTGGCCACGGTGAGCCCCTCGAGCATGAGGGTGCGAAACATGTCTCCCAGCACGGGTTCGATGGCCGTGGTGTCGCTGATGACGCGGGAGACGAGGCGTCCCGAGGTCTCTCGCCGCACCTCCGCCAAGGGAAGGCGGAGGATCTTCTGATACAGCCGATAGCGCAGGTCGTTCACCAGTTTGATGGCCGCCATGCGCATGAGATAGGACTGAAGAAAGGCGCTCACCCCGCGCAGGAAGAAGATGCCGATCACGGCCAGGGGCAGGAGGCGCAGATAGTGATAGTTCTTCTCGAGGAAGATGTTGTTGAGCACCGGCTTTACCAGCCAGGCGATGGAGCCGGAGAAAAGGGAGGCCACGAAACTGAAGAACACGGATCCGAGGAGCAGAGGCCAGTAAGGTCTGGCAAGACGAAGGATTCGTAAAAGGATCGAGTCTTTCAAGGCTCTTTTTCCCCTCTTTTCGTCAGGATTTGGTTGGCCAGGGCCAGATCCTCCGGGTCGTCCACGTCTATGGCGGCTTCGGGATGGGGGATGACCACCGGGGCCACGCGGCAACCGAGGACGCGTGAGACGCGCGCGAAGGCCTCTTCGAGAGAGAGCCTCCCGCTGAGATACTTGGCCAGGGCCCTGGCCCCGAAGGCGCGCACGATGGCCAGGGGGTTCTTGCGCTTCTCCTCCACGCGGCGCCAGAAGTAGACCGCCTGTTTCGCCGCCGGGGTGAGAAAGGCGTAGAGGTTGGTGGAGCAGAAGCGGCCCTCTTTCAGCCGGTAGGTCGTTCTCCTGGCGTCGGGATAGGCGGCGCGGAGGGTTTCGTAGCGCGCCACGCCGACCACCAGGTCGGCGCCCTCGGTGCGGGGGGCGCGGTGGAGGAAGTACTCGACGACCTCCGGGGTGAGGAGGGCGTGGTCGCCCGTGGTCAGGAAGACCGGAGTTTCCCCCAGGAGCTCAAGGGCCTTGAGGGTGCTTCGGCTCGGTGTGGAGGCCGGGGCGATCCACTTCACCGAAGGCGGAAGCAGGGGCCTCAGCTCCTGCCAGTGCTTCTCTTCAGGGCCGCAGAGGAAGACCTCCTCCACCGTGGGGGAGGCGAGGAGCGCTTCCACCACGCGCCTGATCATGGGCACGCCGCCCACCGGCACCAGGGCCTTGCACGGGGCTCCGGTGCTCTTGACGAGGGGATCCTTCCCCG
>JAADCO010000140.1 GCA_013154385.1 Thermodesulfobacteriota bacterium | reverse complement strand
CCCTGGGGCACCTCGATCAGGATGTGCCGCACCCTCACGGCCTCCGGCTCCACGAAACGGTCCTTGTGCTCCTCGTAATACTTCCGGAGCTCCTTCTCACTCGGCGGCTCCACCTTGGAGAGGATCTCCTTCTGGAGATAGGCCTGGGCGAGGATCTGATGCGTGGCCTCTTCGATCTGCTGCTTGACCTTCGGGTCCTTGTCAATCCCGGCGTCCTTGGCCCCGAGCGAAAGGAGGGACATCTCCACCCAGCGGTCCACCAGGGCCTTCTTGAGCTCGGGCTGATGCGCCAGCAACATCTTGATCTGCGGCGGCGCGGACTCGAGCCGGGCCTCGAACTCGGCCTTGGTCAGCTTGTAAGGTCCGACTTCGGCCAAGACGACCTCTTTGTCTTCCTTCTTCTGCTGAGCTTCCTTGTTTTCCTTGGCCGCGGCACTGCCCACCAGGAGACAGAGCGCAAGACAGAGCATCAGAAAAATTCTCATCCAAAAACCCCCTTAAAAAAGATTTGAGCGAAGCTTACCCCACGGGAAAGCTTTGCCAACCGAAAAAGTTAGCGAACGAGGCTCTTCGGCGGAAAGAAGCCGGGACCAGCGGTGGTGTTGGGCAAGACCAGGGAACCCGGACCAAGGAGCGTGCCGGGATTGGTCACCGAATTGCACCCCGTTTGCACGCCGTCTCCCAAGATCGCACCGAACTTTCGCAGACCGGTGTCTATCAGCTCCTCGCCCACCTTCACACGCACCGAACCCCGCGTGAGCTTGAGGTTGGCGAGCTTGGTGCCGGCCCCCAGGTTGACGTCCCGGCCGAGGATGCTGTCGCCGAGATAGGCGAAGTGGCCGGCCTTGGCCCCGTCGAGCATGACGCTCGACTTGAGTTCCGTGGTGTGTCCCACCACGCAACCGCGGCCCACGAAGCAATAGCCCCGCACGTAGGCCCCCTGGCGCACTTCCGTGCGGTCCCCGATGATGGTGGGCCCCTTGATCAGGGCCCCGGGTTCCACCAGGACGCCGCGACCGAGCTCGATGGCCTCGTCCATGAGGACGGCCCCGGCGCAAATCACGCTGGCGCCGGAGAGCAGACGCCCCCGATAGCTCACTTCGAGCTTCTCCTTGGTGGCGTCTCCGTAGGTGATCTCTACCTCTTCCCGGGGCAGGATCTCGCCCTCGTAGAGCACGTAGGTCTTGGGGAGCGGCTCGGCTAAGGGAAGCCCGACCACGTTGGGCGCCACGATCTCCTGCAGGGTCTCCTTCAGGCGGGCCAGGGCTTCCCAGACCGGCTTGTTCAGCTCGAAGAGATCCTCAAGGGGCGCCAGATCCCCGCTGGGGAAGAAGTCGTGCGGATAGATCATCTGACCTCTCCTTTGCTCCTGATGACTTCGGAAAGAGGAGGACCTATCTCCACCAGACCCAGCTCGGTGATGTCCATGAGATGGATCTTGGTGTCGTGTCCGCAGAGGCGACAGCCGTCTATGCGGAAGAGGCGGACGATCTCGCCGATCTCGGTCTTGTAGAGCTGGGCCAGGCGGGCCGAGAGGATAAGCTCCTTGGAAAGGACCATCGTGCAGTCCACGATATGCCCCACGGCGTATCCCCCCGCCGCCTCGGCGGAAAGGAGCTCGTGGGAGCTCCTCTTCTGGGAGATGAAGATGGCCGTCTGATACCACTTCTTGCAAAAGGTGTAGAGCGCGCGCACGATGCTGCGCGCAAGCATCTCCTTGGCCTCGAAGAGGCCGGTCACCGAATCAATCACCGTGCGATGGACCTTGTAGGTCCGGTAGATGTGGGCCAGGGTGTCGAGGAGAGTGGGCAGGTCGTCCCGCAACCGGGTGTAGCTCGCCGCGTCGAGGATGACGATGCGGTCCTCGATCTCCTTGAAGTCCACCCCCATGGCCCTCGCCCTCTGCTCGAGCCCCACGGAGAGGAAGGGGGCCGTGGTCTCCACGGTGACGAAGCAGACCCTTTCCCCCAGGGAGGCCTGTTTTACGGCGAACTGCTCGGCGATGAGGCTTTTTCCCGTGTCGGGCATCCCGGTGATGTTGGCCACGCAACCCAGGGGGATGCCGCCGAGGCTCTTCCTCACGGGCTTTTGCCCCTCCCACTCGATGACGTAGAAGAGGTCGTCAAGCCCCGGCACCCCGGTGGCCACCCCTTTGAGCTCCGGAGCCTTTTCCCTGGCCTCAGAAACTCGATAAATGGCGTCGTAGATGATGTGTCTCTCTCTTTCTTCCATCCTTACCCCTCGAAACTCAGGATTTCGCCGTCAGGAAGGCGTCTGTCCGGAGGGAAGTGTTCCGGAAGGACCTCGGGGAAGATCACGCAGTTGGTCCCGATCTCACTTCCCCCGGGAATCTTGGCCGCTTTACCGATTACCGTGAGACCGCTGAAGAGATGGCGCGGAAAGTGCCGGTTGACCTTCTTCGGATCCCCGAAACCGACCTTGGCCCGCGGCCCTATGTAGACCTCCTTGTCCGCGATGACCCTCTTCAAAGCGGCCCCTTCAGCCACCACGGAATCGTGCATGATGATCGAGTCCTCGATCCGGGCCCCCTTCTCCACCCGCACCCCGGGCGAGAGGATCGAGTTCCGCACCTCACCGGCAATCGTGCATCCCGGTGAAACAACGCTGTTTTCCACCCGCCCGGAGCACAGGACCTGGGTCGGCGGGCGATCGAAGTCGTGCCCCAGGGACATGACGTTCGTCATCACCCCCCAGGATTCCGGTTCCAGCCCGGAGTCGGGACGCAGGAGATCCATGTTGGCTTGAAAATAAGCCTCAAGCGTGCCCACGTCACGCCAGTAGCCGTGAAAAGGATAGGCGTAGACGCGCGCGTGCTTGAGAGCGTGGGGCAGGACGTGCATACCGAAATCGTCCCCTTCCACCTCGTGGAGGACGCGCACGAGATAAGCGGTGTCGAAGACGTAGACCCCCATGGACGCCAGGTTCGACTTGGCCCGGGCGGGCTTTTCCTCCCATTCGACGATGCGCCCGTCCTCGTCGGTGACGGCGATGCCGAAGTGATGGGTCTCCTCCCAGGGCACGGGCATCATGGCCACGGTCACCTGCGCGCCCCTTTCGCGATGGAAGGCCACAAGCTCCCGATAATCCATGTAGTAGACGTGGTCTCCGGAAAGGATGAGAACCTCGCGGGAGGGACGGCGGGTGATGAAGTCGAGGTTTTGCCGCACGGCGTCAGCCGTTCCGCGGTACCAATCCCAGTCCTTCTCGCCGGTCTTCGGGGGGAGGATGCGCACCTCGCGCGTGCGTCCGCACAGGTCCCACGAAGAGCCGTCTCCGATGTGGTCCATGAGGGAAAGCGGCTTGTACTGGGTGAGCACGGCCACGCAGGAGAGGTCGGAGTTGGCCGCGTTCGAAAGGGTGAAATCAATGATGCGATAGATCCCCCCGAAGGGAACAGCGGGCTTGGCTCGCTTGCGCACGAGGATGTTGAGCCTGCTCCCTACTCCCCCGGCCAAAAGGACCGCCAGCACATCCCTCATGCCAAGGCTCCTAACGCCTGTATTTGAGGCAATAGTCCCGCAACAGGTTGCGCAACTTGTCCGCGTGGGGATTGCTCACCTTTCGGCCGTAGATGATGTCCACCGGACGAACGGGGCGACCGTAGTAGATGCGGTTCCAGGAATCGCGCGGCTTGATCACCGCCCCTTCCACGCTGACCCCGATGAAGGCCCCCTTCGAATAACCGAAGGCCAGGACGTCGGCGATCTGGGCCTTGGCCCCTATGCCCACCGGGCCCGCGGCCACGCTAAGGTCTCCGCCGAGCTTCACCGCCGTGGAAAGGAGCGCGTCAATCCCGCTCCTGTTCATGACGAGGAGCACGAGCTCCGAGGCCTCTCCTCCTATCTGGAGACCGAAGGAAACCGAGCCGAGGAGATAGAAGGCCGGATAGCTCCATTCGCAGTCGTTGAGGCGCGCCAGGAGCACGCCGCTTCCCCCGGCCCCGCCGATGAAAAAGGCCCCCTTGAGCATCTGGGGCACGATGATGATCCCGTAGGCCTCCCGGAGATGCTCTCGCAACCAGGTCATCTGGTCGTCCTGGAGGAACTTCTTGAGGGTGATGTAGGCCTTGTCCACCAGCTCGTGGGGTTTGTCGTATCTGGATGCCTCCGCCTGGTGAAACGGGAGGAGAAACCAGAGGATGAGAAATAAAGGGAGCAAGATGCGCTTCACCATCTTCGACCTCCTCGCCCTCATTCGTTTATACTGCACTTTGTGGAGCTCGTCATTGTCTTTGACAACTATGCCCTGGCCCCCTGCGCCCAGGCAGGCTGGGGATACGCTTGCTACTTTCCGGAAAGGGGCCTCCTCTTCGACACCGGCTCGGAAACGGGAACGCTCGTCGGGAACCTGAAGTGTCTGGGGATTGACCCCCGCGAGATACGGACCATCCTGCTCTCGCACGCCCATTGGGATCACGCCGGCGGGCTCCTCGGCCTCCTCGAAAGGGACCGCCCCCGCGAAGTGATCCTCCATCGCGGCTTTTCTCCGCGTTTCGCCGGGGAGATAACCCGCCTCGGAGGGCAGGTGGTCTTCAACGATTCTCCCGCGGAGATATTACCCGGATTCTTCACCACCGGGCTACTGCCCGCCCCCACCCCGGAAACCGGGCTCATCGTGCGCGGTGAAAAGGGGCTTTCCCTGATCACGGGATGCGCCCATCCCGGCATCGTTTCCATGGTGCAGCGCACGCTTGAGCTCTTCCGCACGCCGCCCCGCCTGGTCATGGGCGGATTCCATCTGGGGAACCTCTCCCTCAAGCGTCTTCGCGAAATAGTCGATGCCCTGCGCGCCCTCGGCGTGGAAACCGTGGCCCCCTCTCACTGCACCGGAGAAAAGGCCCGCGAACTCTTTGCCGAAACATTCGGCAGGGGGTTCATCCGTGCTGGAATCGGTCTTAGGCTCGATCTTTGATCTCCTCTTCCCGCGCTATTGTTTCCACTGCCAGGAGCTCCTCAA
>JAADCO010000030.1 GCA_013154385.1 Thermodesulfobacteriota bacterium | reverse complement strand
TTTGCATGAAGTTTTTAGTGAGGTTGGGTGTTTTCGTAATGATTTTGGGTATGGCGTCCCTGGTGTATGCGGGTCGCTTAACCCCCATTGAACGTCTCGGCATGAAGATGTTCATGGATCCGAATTTCTCTCGCAACGGCACGCAGTCCTGTAACACCTGTCACGACCGTCATCTGGCCTTCGTGGATCCGGCCAACGTGGCCGATCCCGAGAACTCCGTGGTCTCCGTTGGTGACGACGGGGTGAGCACGGGTAACCGCAACTCTCCCACGGCGGCCTATTGCGGTTACAGCCCGAAGCTTCACTACGACGAAGCCAAGGGCACTTACGTGGGTGGTATGTTCTGGGATGGCCGCGCCACGGGCTGGATCCTCGGTGATCCTCTGGCCGAGCAGGCTCAGGGTCCTCCGCTCAACCCGGTGGAGATGAACATGCCGAGCAAAGAGGCGGTGGTAGAGGTCATCCGCAATGCGCCCTACGTCAATCTCTTCCTCCGGGTCTTTGGTCCCGACGCGCTGGATGACGTGGATCAGGCCTACGACTACTTCGCCATGGCCATCGCCGCTTTCGAGCGTTCCTCCGCGGTGCAGAGGTTCTGCTCCCGTTTCGACCGCGGCGAGTTGAACGAGCAGGAGAGGCGCGGTTTCGAGCTCTTCAAGGTTCACTGCTCCAAGTGCCACTCCGCGGAGCCTGGTCCGGACGGAACTCCGCCGCTTTTCACCGACTACTCCTATCACAACATCGGTCTCCCGGCTAACCCGCTTCTGGCGGACAAGGGAACGGACCTCGGTTTGGGTGGTTTCCTGGAGAGCGATTACAACAGCGACTCTCCCATCATCGGTGACCCCAACTACGCGGCCCACTACGGCAAGTTCAAGGTGCCCACCCTGCGCAACGTGGCCATCACTCCGCCTTACGGGCACAACGGTTACTTCGCCAACCTTCGGGACATGGTTGCCTTCCACAATTCCCGTGACGTAGGCGACTGGCCCGAACCCGAGGTGAACATGAACCTCTCCACGGACGTGGGCAACATGGGTCTTTCCGATCAGGACATCGACGACATCGTGGCCTTCCTCCAGACCCTTACCGACGAGTGCGGTATGGGAGGGGCCAAGGGTCCGCATCGGAACAGAGGTCCGCGCCGCTAATCGCTAGCGGTCCTTGAGCCCACACTTTCGGGGCCTTCTCCGCCCGACCTCCGGGTCGGGCTTTCCATTTTTGGGACTTTTACAAAATCGTCAACAAATTTGTGGATAAAAGCGATAAGAATTTTATCAAAAGCCTTTGCCAGGCTATCTTGACAAACAAAGTTATTGACAGGCAGCATCAAAAAGATAAAATGAGACTGGCTTGAGGGCCACGGAAGCCCTTGGGGAAAACCCAAGGGCTTTTTTTGTTGCTGAAATCGAGGTGGGGGATGGTGTCTGGTCTACCACCAGCGGGCCCTCCTTTTAAGTTGTCGAGAGCCCGCCCCTCCCGCACTAGGAGGCCCGCTGGTGTTCTTTTACTTTGGTCGGTGTTTCTTCCACCATCTCTTAAAAAGCTGCTTTTTTAGGGTGGAGAGGTGGTCCACGTAGAGGATGCCGTTCAGATGGTCCAGTTCGTGCTGGACGGCCCTGGCTCCCAGGCCTTCAAGCTCCATTTCAAACGGTTTCCCCTCTCTGTCGAGGGCCTTCACCAGAACCTTGGCGTGACGTCTTACCTTGGCGGAATAGCCGGGGATGCTCAGGCAACCCTCTTCTTCCTCGACTTTCCCTTCGGCTTCGACTATCTCCGGGTTGATGAAGACCAGGAGCTCCGGTTTCCCTTCCTTTTGCGAGAGGTCGAGGATGAAGAGGCGTTTGGTCTCGCCGACCTGATTGGCCGCTAACCCCAGGCCCTTGGCGTCGTACATGGTCTCGGCCATGTCGTCTATGAGGCGCTGGAGGTCCTCGTCTATTTCCTCGACGGGTTGGGCCTTTTCCCGCAGAACCGGATCACCGAGATAGCGAATCTTGAGTTTGGCCATGGAATTTCCTCTTCTGCCAGATGGTAGTCAGTCCTTTAAGGAGCCCCTCCGGCAAGAATATCATGATTACGACAAGAATAACACCAAAGATGAGGACGTCGTAATCCTCGAACACGGTGAGCACTTCCGGAAGCACGGAGAGCACCCCGGCCCCGATCAGGGCGCCCCAGAGGCTGGCCACGCCGCCGATGACGACCATGGTCACCAGTTTTACGGAGTGCAGGAAGGTAAAGCTCGTGGGGCTGATGAACATGGCGAAATGGGCGTAGAGGCTCCCGGCCAGACCGGCGAAGGAGGCGGAGAGCAGGAAGACGATCAACTTGAGGCGACCGGTGTCGTATCCGAGGGCCTGGGTCGCGGCTTCACTGTCGTGCAGGGCGAGAAGCGCCCGACCAAAGGGGGAATGGGCCAAGTGCAGGGAAAAGAGGAGGGTCAGGAGGAGCACGGCCCAGATGAGGAAGAAGTACTGGCGGCTCGAAAAAAAGGTGAACCCGAAGACCTCAAGAGGGGGGATGCCCACCAGGCCGGAGGGGCCGCCGGTAAGGGAGATGGTTTCCTTGAAGATGACGTGAACGATCACGCCAAAGCCCAGGGTGGCCATGGCCAGATAGTGCCCCTTGAGCCTCAGGGACGGAAGACCTATGAGGAGCGCGGAGGCCAGGACCACCGCCTGGGCGGCGAAGAGCCCCAAAAGGGGCGAAAGGCCGTATTTGGCCGTGAGTATTCCCGAAGTGTAGGCCCCGAGGCCGTAAAAAGCGGCGTGCCCGAGGGAGACCTGCCCCGCGTACCCCATGAGCAGGGCCAGGCCGATGACGATGAGTCCGTTGAGACCAAGGACGTTGAGCACGTTGAAGAAATAGTCGTTGGTGTTGAGGACCCCGAAGGAGAAGAGACCCACCGCCAATAGGGACCAGAGGAGATAGTTGGTCTTCATAGCTTTTTGATCTCTCCTTGGCCAAAGAGGCCTTCAGGCTTGAGGAAGAGCATGAGGAGGAGGATGACGAAGGCCGCGGCGTCCTTGTAGGCCGAAGAGATGAAGCCCGCTGCCAGGGATTCCAGGATGCCCAGGAGGAAGCCCCCGGCCACGGCGCCGAAGCTTGAGGTGAGCCCCCCGAGGACCGCGGCGGCGAACCCCTTGAGCCCCAGCATGGTGCCCATGTCGTAGGTGGCAAAGGTGATGGGGGAGATGATGACCCCGGCCACGGCCGAAAGACCCGCGGAGACCCCGAAGGCCAGCATGATGAGGGGTTCGACCCTTATGCCGAGGAGTCTGGCGGCCAGACGATTGGCGGCGCAGGCCCGCATGGCCTTGCCCGTGGTCGTGTGCCGGAAGAAGAACTCAAGCCCCAGGACCGAGGCGAGCGCCACGATGAGGATGAGAATGCTCTGCGGGATGATGGTCGCCCCAAAGAGGCTGATGGGTTTCTCCCCCACGAAGGCCGGCACGGGCAGGGAGTCCTTCCCCCAGATGAACATGGCCAGGCCCTTGAGGAGGATGGAAACGCCGATGGTGATGATGATGAGGGTGATGGTGCTGGCCCTCCGGGCGGGATAGATGGTGAGCCTTTCGACCAAAAGCCCCACAAGGGCGGTGAGTCCCACCGAAAGGGCGAAGGCCACCGGAAGCGGGAGCCCCAGTTTCCCGAGGAAGGTGGCCATGAACATGGCCCCGAGCATGACGAACTCGCCCTGGGCGAAGTTGATGACCTCGGTGGCGTTGTAGATGATGGTGAAACCCAGGGCGATCAGGGCGTAGATGGCCCCGCTCGTGAGACCCGAGAGGAGGTACTGAAGAATTTCACCCATTTAAATCGTCTCTTAAGGATATTCAGCGGGCTGACTTTAAAACAGGTTGGCGGGGAAGCCAAGCCCGGCCCAAGGCCGGGCTTTGGCGTTTATTTCTCGAGGAGTTCCCAGTCGCCGTTGTGGATGCGAACGAGGACGAAGGCCTCTTTTTCGTCGAGACCGTTGTGATCCTGAGGGCTCATGTTGAAGATGCCGTGGATGCCCACCACGCCTTTGAGGTTCTCCAGGGCGTCGCGTATCTTGGCCCGGTCAGGACCGGCCTTCTCGAGCGCCTTGGAGAGGAGCAGGAAGGCGTCGTAGGCGTGGCCTCCAAAGGCCGAAGGCTCTTCACCGTAGCGGGCCTTGTACTTGGCGATGTAGTCGAGGATGACCTTCTTCTGCGGATCGCTGTCCGGGAGCTGATCAGCCACCAGGATCTTCCCGGCGGGGAGGATGATGCCCTCGGCGGCCTCACCGGCCAGGGCGATGAAGCGTTTGGAGGCCACCCCGTGGCTCATGAAAAGCTGCTGTTTCATCCCGAGCTGACGCATGTTCTTGGCCACGATGGCCGGGCCGGGATTCGTTCCCCAGCAGATGACGGCGTCGGGGTTCTTGGCCCTGATACGGGTGAGCTGAGGGGTCATGTCCACATCTTTGGGGCCAAAGATCTCGTCGGCCACGATCTCGATGCCGTACTTGGGGGCGAGCATCTTGAGCTGTTCCCTTCCGCTCTGGCCGAAACCCGTGGACACGGTGATGATGGCGACCTTCTTGTAGCCCTTTTCGTTGCAGTAGCCGTAGATGCGCTTTACGGCCATGCGGTCGGTCTGGGGCACCTTGAAGACCCAGGGTTTCACCGGCTCGGTGATCTTAACCCCCGCCGCACACGAGATGAGGGGCACCTTGTAGCGCTCGACAAAGGGGATCACCGCCAGAGTGGTTCCCGTGCGGCTCGGGCCGATGATGGCAAGTACCTTGTCCTGGACGCTCAGCTTGGTGATCTTCTTCACCGCGTTGGTTTCGTCTCCCTCGGTGTCGTAGATGATCACCTCGAGGGGATGGCCGTTTATCCCGCCCTTCTTGTTGACCTCGTCAACCAGCATCACCAGGGTGTTCCTTTCGGGTTCGCCGATGAAGGAGGTGGGGCCGGTGATGGAGAAGAGGGCTCCAATCTTGTAAGGCTTGGCCGCCAATACCAGACCGCTAA
>JAADCO010000057.1 GCA_013154385.1 Thermodesulfobacteriota bacterium | reverse complement strand
TCTCCAACGGAAGCTGAAACGCATAGACGGCCGCGGATACAAGGCCTATCAGGAGATTCGGGGGAGCTATCAGTTCCCGGACTTTCGCCTCTTCATAGACAAGGTCCAGTCCGATCCCTTTGCCCCGCCGAGCAGGGTGCGCGTGGTCGTGCCGCGCGAGGTGCTTTCTCTGCCGCCTGACACCTACTCCTCGGAGTCCCGCCGGATAGGGCTTGAGAACTTTCTGGCCAAGGTCTTTGCCGAGGGCGCGCACAAGGCCTCTCGGCGCCTGGGCACGGGCAAGAGCGGGCTCATCCTGGTGCACGGCCCGGGGCAGGAGATGATCCCGCGAAGCGCTGTTTCCGTGAACCAGGGAGAGGTCGAGGTCCGGTTCTTCGTGGGTTTGCCGGCCAGCGGCCGGCGCATCAAGGCCGCGGAGGCCTGGAAGATCCTCGGGGAGGAGATCCCCCGTCTGGTGCAGAAACTGCGCTATCCCCATCTGGACCGCACGCTCCTTTACGCCTTTGTGGAGACCAACGAGGACGCCGATTTCCTGCGCGCGCGCCTGAAAGAAACGGGCCTGGTGGCCTTTGTGGCGGACGGGAGCATCCTGCCGCGCGCCTCGGGCGTAGACCCCCGTCCGGCCAAGGAGGCCGTGCCCTTCAAGGCCCCCTCGGCCCTGGCCCGGGAGTTTGAACTCCCCAACCGGGGGCTCGTGCGCGGCCTGGGGATAAGCGAAGGGGTCACCCTCATCGTGGGCGGCGGTTTCCACGGCAAGTCCACCCTCCTGCGCGCGCTGGAGCTCGGGGTCTACAATCACGTGCCCGGAGACGGGCGGGAGCTCGTGGTCAGCCGCTACGAAAGCGTGAAGATCCGCGCTGAAGACGGACGGAGCGTGTTTGCCGTGGACATCTCGGGCTTCATCGAAAATCTGCCCTTCGGCCAGGATACGACCTCCTTCACCACCCCGTGCGCTTCCGGGTCCACCAGCCAGGCGGCAAACATCATGGAGGCCCTCGAGATGGAGGCCGAGGTCTTCCTCATTGACGAAGACACCTCGGCCACCAACTTCATGATCCGGGACGCCAGGATGCAGGCCCTGATCTCCAAGGACAAGGAGCCCATCACCCCCTATCTCGACCGGGTGCGGGAGCTCTACCAGCGCCTGGGGGTCTCTTCGGTGCTCGTCATCGGGGGGTCCGGGGACTATCTGGAGGTGGCGGACACGGTCATCGCCATGGATCACTATCTCCCCCACGACGTGACCGCCGAGGCGCGGATGGTGGTGGAGAAGTTTCCCTCGGCGAGGAAACCCGAGGCCCAAAAGCCGCTCTCACCCCCCAAGCCGCGGAGACTGCCGGCGGAGCGTCTGCCGCGCGAAAGAAAGGGGCCAAAGGCCAAGAGCCGGACACACATCCTCTGGGGCCGAGAGCTCATCGACCTTTCTCTGGTGGAACAGCTGGTTTCCTCGGACCAGACGCGGGCGCTCGCCCTGGCCCTCGAATCCCTGGGGCGACTCCTGGCCCAGGGCAAGGACCTGAAAGAGGCCGTCTTCGAGGTGGAAAGGAAGGTGCGGGAAGAGGGCTTACTCAGCCTTTCTCCTTCCCCTCGGGGGGATCTGGCCTACTTCCGGCGCTTTGAGCTGGCCGCGGCCATCAATCGCCTTCGTTCTTTGGTCCCCTGACGGGGGTTGCATTTTTTCCCCCTTTGCCTATCTTGAGCGGCGACCAACTTCTTTTGCGGGGGTGCCCATGCTCTTTCAGGAAGTGATCGAAACCCTCAACCGTTTTTGGGCCAAACAGGGGTGCCTCATCGTTCAGCCGTACGACATGGAAGTGGGGGCCGGGACCTTCCATCCGGCCACCTTCTTGCGCGCCCTGGGGCCCAAACCCTGGGCGGCGGCTTACGTCCAGCCCTGTCGTCGTCCCACCGACGGACGTTACGGAGAGAACCCGAATCGCCTCCAGCACTACTATCAGTATCAGGTGGTCATCAAGCCCTCGCCCGACAACATTCAGGACCTCTATCTCGAGAGTCTTGCGGCCTTTGGCCTGGACCTTCGCCAGCACGACGTCCGTTTCGTGGAAGACGACTGGGAGTCTCCCACCCTGGGGGCCTGGGGGCTAGGCTGGGAGGTATGGCTCGACGGCATGGAGATCACCCAGTTCACTTATTTCCAGCAGGTGGGGGGCTTCGATTGCCATCCGGTGATGGTGGAGATCACCTACGGGCTTGAGCGTCTGACCATGTATCTCCAGGGGGTGGACAACGTCTTCGAACTCGCCTGGAACGAAAAGGTCAAGTACGGCGACGTCCACCGGCAGGGCGAGGTGGAATACTCCATCTACAACTTCGAGATGGCGGACGTCTCCATGCTGCGAAACCTCTTCGATTCCTGGGAAAAAGAGGGTTTTCGCCTCCTTGAGGCCGGGTTGGTGCTTCCGGGCTACGACTGCTGTCTTAAGTGCTCCCACATCTTCAACCTGCTGGACGCGCGCAAGGCCCTCTCCGTGGCCGAACGCACGGCCTACATCGCCCGCGTGCGGGCCCTGGCCAAGCGTTCCGCGCAGGTCTGGCTGGAAAAGCACGGAACCCATTGAGACAAGGAGCAGACCATGGCCAAGGACTTACTCTTCGAAATCGGCACCGAGGAATTGCCCGCCCGTTTCATTGATCCGGCGCTTAGGTCTTTGAAGGAACTGGCGGAAAAGGAGCTGAAGAACCTTTCCCTCTCGTTTGAAACGGTAAAGACTCTCGGGACGCCCCGGCGTCTCACCCTCTACGTGGCAGAACTTGCCGAAGCGCAACCGGATCGCACGGAGGAAGTCCTTGGTCCGCCGAAGCAGGTGGCCTTCGACGCCGAGGGCAAACCGACCAAAGCGGCGGAGGGGTTCGCCAAGAAGCAGGGGGTTTCGCTCGAGGAATTGCGCGTCAAGGAGACACCCCGCGGCGAATACGTCTTCGTGGAGAAGCGGATCCCCGGCCGGAAGACCATGGATCTCCTTCCCGAGCTTTTGGAGCGCCTGGTCACGGGCATTTCCTTCCCCAAGTCCATGCGTTGGGGGGTCCATACCCTGAGGTTTGCGCGCCCCATCCGCTGGTTCATGGCCCTTTACGGCCGCAACGTGGTGGCCTTTGAACTGGCCGGAGTGCGCGCCGAAGGCGTCACCTACGGGCACCGTTTCATGGCTCCTGATCCCATAGAGGTGGACGGGCTCGTGGACTACGTGCGCAAACTGCGCGAGGCCTTCGTCATCGTGGAACCCGAAGAGAGGCTGGCGCGCACCTTCAAGGAGATCAAGGACGCCGCGTTGGCCGTGGGCGGAGAGGTGTTGAAGGATCAGGAGCTCCTTGAGGAAAACGCCAACCTGGTGGAGTTCCCCTACGCCACCCTGGGCCGTTTCGACGAGAAGTTCCTCTCCCTGCCGCGGCCGGTCCTCATCACCGCCATGAGGGAGCATCAGCGCTATTTTGCGGTGACCGATGCCCGCGGGGAGCTCCTGCCCCTTTTCGTGGCGGTGAACAACACCAAACCCGACGATCCCGCGGCCCTTATCGCCGGCCACGAGAGGGTGCTCCGGGCAAGGCTTGAGGACGCCAAGTTCTACTTCGAGCGCGACCTGAAGGTTCCCCTGGCCGAGCGGGTGAAGGAGCTCGCCTCGGTGGTCTATCACGCGCAGCTCGGAACGCTCTACGACAAGGTGAAGCGTCTGGAGGCCCTTTCGGTCTGGCTGGCGGAAAGGCTTGCCCCGGACAAGGTCGAGATCGTCCGCCGGGCGGCCTTCCTTTCGAAGGCCGATCTGGTTACGGAACTGGTCCAGGAGTTTCCCTCCTTGCAGGGCATCATGGGCCGCGAGTATGCGCTCCTTTCCGGGGAGCCGCCGGAGGTGGCGCAGGCCATCTACGAGCACTATCTGCCGCTACACGCCGGAGGTGAGCTCCCTCAGAGCGTGCCCGGGGCCATCGTGGCCCTGGCGGACAAGCTCGATACCCTCTGCGCCTTCTTCGGCATAGGGGAAAGGCCCACCGGGGCGGCGGACCCCTTTGGTTTGCGGAGGGCGGCCTACGGTCTCATCGAGATCGTCCTGGCGCACGGCTTCCGCTTCTCCCTCACCGAAGCCATAAGGGAGGCCCTGCGTCTTTTGGAGGACTTCGTTTCCTGGAACGAAGAGCTGGTCTCGGAGATCAAGAAGTTTATCGGGCGCCGGCTCGAGGGGGCGCTCGTCAACCGGGGGATTGACGAAGACGTGGTCCGGGCGGTGATGGCCGTGGGCTACGACGATCTGGTGGACACCCTCCGTCGGGCCGAAGCCTTGGCCCGCGTGAGGAAGAGCGCGGATTTCCCCGCCCTGGCCATCGGGTTCAAGCGCGTGATGAACATGGTGAAGAAGCTCGACCGCGAGCTTCCCTTCAAGGAAGAGCTCCTGGTGGAAGAGGAAGAAAAGGACCTCTGGCGGGCCTATCTCGAGGTGAAGGAAAAGAGCCGCCCGTATCTCGAGGCCGGCGATTACGAAGCCGCGCTGCGGGAGTTCTTGAAGCTCAAGACTCCCATTGATCGCTTCTTCGACAAGGTCTTCGTGATGGTGGAAGATACCGCCCTGCGGGAAAACCGTCTGGCCCTCTTGCAGAGGATCGCCAAGCTCTTTCTGTCGGTAGCGGATCTTTCCTACTTACGCGAAGAAGCGGCTGAATAGCTCTTCCAGGCTGCGGCGTATCTCTTCGCTCAGGGCGTCGTCTTCGGCAAGCGGCTCACCGTTCGTCTCGCCGAGCTCCCTCTTGAGGAGCTCGAAGTGGCTGCGATAGTAGGTGACGAAATATTCCCACTCGTTTTCCTCGGCCTCACGCTGCAGAAATTCGTTAAGGGTCAGACGGGAGAGCTGGAGGAAGACCTGGTTTTCATAGTCGGTGAGATCCCGGTCCGGATACATCTTGCGGAAGGCCTCGAGGGAGCCCAGAAGCAGTAGCTGACCAAAGGAAACAAGTGCATCCTGAGCTTGGGGGAAAGCTCTTTTCTCGGTCCAGTCTTCCAATCTTTTGGTGAGATCAATAGCCCTTACCAGGATTTCCCTGGCCAG
>JAADCO010000119.1 GCA_013154385.1 Thermodesulfobacteriota bacterium | reverse complement strand
GGCATGATCCTCAAGGCCCGTAGTCCTTCCTGCGGCTTGAGCCCGAAAATGGGGGTCTGCGCGGCCCTCCTCCGGCTCCACGGCTATACCCTCATCGAGATAGACTGACGAAGCATCACCATTGACGAGCCATGATGGGCTTGCTACCCATGAGGCATGTCTTTTGACGAGGTGATCAACAAGATCGAAGAAGGAAAGCGCCTCTCCCGCGAGGAGGCCCTGACTCTCTGGCAGGAGACCGATTTCCACTCCCTCGGAGCCCTGGCCCGCAAGGTCCGCTTCCGGCTCCATCCGGAAAGGATCGTCACCTACATCGTTGATCGCAACATAAACTACACCAACATCTGCCTCTCGGGTTGCAAGTTCTGCGCTTACTACCGCCCGCCAGGGGCAAGCGAAGGCTACGTCCTCTCTCTCGAGGAGCTCTTCCGAAAGATCGAGGAGACCCTGGCCCTCGGAGGGACCCAGATCCTCCTCCAAGGCGGGCTCCATCCGGATCTGCCCTTCGAGTTCTACGAAGAGATGTTGCGGGCCATCAAGGAACGCTTCCCGGAAATCCACATCCACGGATTTTCCCCGCCGGAGATCTGCCACTTCGCCAAGATCTCCGGGCTCTCCATCGAGGAGGTCCTCAGGCGGCTCATCCAAGCCGGCCTTGATTCCATTCCCGGCGGCGGAGCGGAGATCCTCGTGGACCGGATCAGGCAGAAGATCTCCCCTCACAAGTGCTCCGCCGACGAATGGCTCGAGGTCATGCGCACGGCCCATCGCTTGGGCCTGAAGACCACGGCCACCATGATGTTCGGGCACATCGAGACCATCGAGGACCGGATCGAGCATCTGGAACGCATCCGGGCGCTCCAGGACGAAACCGGCGGCTTCACCGCCTTCATCCCCTGGCCCTTTCAGCCCGGAAACACCGAACTGCGGGTGCCCAAGGTCCTGCCCGTAGAATACCTGAAGATGCTCGCCCTCTCGCGCCTCTTCCTCGACAACGTGCCCAACATCCAGGCCTCGTGGGTGACCCAGGGCCCCAAGGTGGCCCAGGTGGCCCTCGAATTCGGCGCCAACGACTTCGGCAGCACCATGATCGAAGAAAACGTCGTGGCCGCCGCCGGGGTCTCCCACAGGCTCTCCATCGAAGAGATCGAAAAGATCATCCGGGACGCCGGCTACATCCCTCGCCGCCGGAGGATGGACTACACCCTCATCTGAGGAGAGCATGGAAATCCGTATCTCTTCGGAACCGACCCTCTATCGGGCCAAGTTCGTCGTTCCCGTGGTGGCGGACCCCATCGAGGACGGAGCCCTGATCACCTCCGGCCGGGAAGTGTGGGAAGTGGGGCCCTACAAGCGGGTCAAAAAGGGCTTCCTCGGCGCGGAGCACGACCTGGGCGAGGTCATCCTCATGCCCTCGCTGGTGAACGTCCACACGCATCTCGAGCTCTCCGCCCTCAAGTGGAGGCTCACCCCCTCGGGTTCCTTCGTCGGCTGGGTCAAGAGCCTCCTGCGCGCCAGGAGCCAGATCTCCGCCGGCGAAGCCCAGAAGGCCGCCCAGGAGGCCCTGAAGGAGATGTGGCACGAGGGCATCGGCCTCGTGGGAGACGTGGGAAACACCGGACTTAGCATCCATCTCCTGCGCGAAGGCCCCATCCCCGCGGTCTTCTTCCGCGAGGTGATAGACTTCACCGGGCGCCTGAACCTCAAGGAGTTCCTGAAAGAGGGCCTTGAGGACGAAAAGATCACCCTCTCCCTTGCCCCCCACTCTCCCTACACCGTCTCGCCGGTGCTCCTCCAGGCCATCAAGAGCTGGACCAGACGCTTCGGGCTTCCCTTCTCCATCCACGTGGCCGAATCACCGGAGGAAGTGGAGTTCCTCCTCACCGGAACCGGGCCCATTCGGCTCCTCCTCGAGGAGCGGGGGCAGTGGAACCCCAACTTCAAGCCCCCGAAGATGAGGCCCATCCCCTATCTCGACCGGCTCAAGGTCCTCGACGCCGAGACCATCTGCGTCCATCTCGTCCAGGTGGAGGGCGAGGAGATCGAGATCCTGGCGCGGGCGCAGATAAAACCCTGCATCTGCCTGCGGAGCAACACCTTCCTGGGGGTGGGCATCCCACCGGTGCCGGAGATGATCGAAGCGGGCCTCAAGCCCTGCCTGGGCACGGACAGCCTGGCCAGTAACGACCGCCTCTCCATCTTCGCCGAGATGGAGACCATCCACCGCTTCTTTCCCCATATCTCCCCGAAGACCATCGTCCTCATGGGCACCCTTTGGGGAGCCGAGGCCCTCAAGAGACCGGATCTCGGGGGCATCTGGCGCGGCTTTCGCGCCGATCTCGTGGCCCTCAAGCTCTGCGAAGGGACCCCCAAAGACCTCTACGAATACGTGATCACCGTCCCCAAGGGGGAGATCATCAGGCTCTACGGCTGATCCTTGCTCCAGGGCGCCAGGGGAAGGTCCGGAAAAAGCGGCCTCGTCATCTCGAGCTCGCGCACCTCCCTTTCCGGGACCTCTTCTCCGGCGAGCCTCTTGCGCGCGAACTCGTGGAGCATCCAGAAGCGCTCGAGGGCTTCGAAGAAAAACTCCTTCATCCGGTCCACGAAGTGCCCGTTGGAGATGACGAAGGCGAGATCGCTGTTCATGGCCCAGAGCACCTCCCGCGCCGCCTGGCGGAGGATGCGCCGCAAAAGGGCGTCGTCTCCGGCCTGCTTGACCAGGCGGGAGAGGGCCTCGATGGCCTCGTGCACGTGGCGATACATCCAGGAGACCGAACCGTACATCCACTTGTCGAAGGTGCCCTTGTCTCCCCAGGAGCTCGGCGGCGGGAGGAGCTCCTGGTTGGTGGGATGGCGCGAGAGATAGTCGCTCGGGGTGATGAGCTCGGTCTGGTTCTGGTCGAAGTAGAGCTTCTTCAAGAGGAAGTAGAGGAACTGCGGCCCCTCGAACCAGTGGTGCCCGAAGAGCTCGGCGTCGTAGGTGGCCACGGAGAGGGGCTTTTTCCAGAACCAGCCCTTGATGTATTCGAAGCGGAAGTTGCGACACTCCATGAAGTGCTGGGCGTGCCGGGCGGCCTTCTCCCGGGCCCATTCCGGATTGTAGGGCTCCTTTTGCATGGAGTAGCGGTTGGTCACGCGACAATAGCGAAAGGGCCCGCCCTTGATGTGAAAGTCGAGATAATCCGGGTCTCCGGGATAGCCCTCATCCGCGCTCCAGACCTG
The DNA here is from genome assembly GCA_013154385.1 of Thermodesulfobacteriota bacterium. Classification (GTDB taxonomy): domain Bacteria; phylum Desulfobacterota; class Thermodesulfobacteria; order Thermodesulfobacteriales; family Thermodesulfatatoraceae; genus JAADCO01. The sequence continues at coordinate 17,622 of JAADCO010000119.1, read as the reverse complement.
TTTGCCGGTTTCGGGATCGCGGGCGAAGACCGCCACGCGTGAGCCGCGCACGAAAACCGGAGCATGCACCCCGAATTCAGCCGGGGCGTCGCCGCGGAGCACGGTGTGATCCTCGGCGAAGAAGTAGCGCAAGCCGTACTCTTCGAGGTATCTCTCAAGCCCCGGGACGTAAGCACATTCCGGGAGCCAGATGCCCACGGGCGGGCGTTTGAAGACCGCCTCGTAGTCCCTCACCGCGGTCTCGATCTGGGCCCTCACCGCCGCGGGATACATGGTGTAGAAGGGCAAGAAGCCGTGGGTCGCCGCGCAGGTGGAGACCTCGATCTTGCCCAGGTCCTGGAAGCGCTTAAAGGCTTTCGTCAGGTCGCGATCATAGCGCAGGAAGACCTCCCGCGCCTCCTCGAAGCGGCGCAGGTGCATCCAGGCCGCGGCCTCAAACCCCGGGGCCTCCCGGCGAACGCGTTCGATCTCCGCGCGCGCCAGGTTGATCAGACCCTCGATGTACTTGAGGAACTCCTCCTGGAGGAGGGGACAGCGCATCATGCTCGTCAGAGGGGGCGAAAGGTCGAGAGAGAGCTTGAAGTCCACGCCCTCGTCCACCAGTTGCTCGAAGAGGCGCACGAGCGGGACGTAGGTGTCCACCAGGGCCTCGTGGAACCATTCCTCCGGAAACCCCAAGGGCTGCCAGATGCCGGCGGTCCCGTAGACCACGCGCCGCCTGATGTAGGGCAGATGGGCGTGGAGATGGAGGATGAGGTAACCGATGGAGTGCTCCGCCGTTCCCATCCGCGATTCCAGGGGGCGAATCGTGGGATGCTCCAAGGGTTCGGCGTGGGTGACGTAGGACACCGGGGCCCCTCCGGGGGCCAGGCGCGCGGTGGGCGCCGGATTCGAAAGCTTCGTGAGGTCCATCTCCCGGCCGTCGTCGCGCACGGCCACGAGTTTCACGCGATAGACCCCGTCCGGCTCCACCTCGAGATACCAGTTCTCCGTCCGGAAAAGATCCACCTCCGCGTCTCTTTCCGGCTGGTGTTTGAGGTCCCCGAAGAAGTCGCGAAAGACGCGTAACCAGGTGGTGACCTCCCGGCCGGCGGCAAAGTCCTTGAGCCTCTCGTCGAGCCGCTCCTGATCGAGATGCCAGTAAGTGAAAAGGCGCCTTTCGTCCACGGGCATGAGGACGATCTTCTCCGGCCTGGAGGGCACGAAGAAAGGGGCGGATTCCAGCAGCACCTCGGCGTGCGCGCGGGTGCGGAGCACCAGGCGCGCGCGGTAGAAACGCCCTTCAGGCACGTGGTCAATGATCCAGTCGCGCGCGAGACCGATCTTTCTGGTCTCCTCCGGACGGAAGGGCCGCGGCTCCTCCCCCTCGGCCCAGGAGAGGAGCTCGAGATACACCGCGGCGTCCTCCCAGGAAAGGGCGCGGGGTTTCAAATGCTCCTCCTCCACGCGGGTCCAGAAATCCTCCGGCGTCTCCCAATAGACCCGGAGGTTCACGAGGTCCGGCTCCACCATCTGGCGCACGATGAAAAGACCCTGCCTTCCGGGCACCTCGAAACGGGTCTCTTCGAGCATCTCGGTCTTTCCGGAGACCGGACGCAGGCGCAGGAAGCACTTGAGGCTGCGGCCGCTTTCGCGATGGCGCAGATGCAACTCCAGGCCCTTGATCGCACCGAGCACGAGGAAGTAGTCCCTGAACTTGAGGGGAATCCACTCCTTTTCCGGAAAGTCGGTCAGGGGATCGGCGTGCCGGCGCACGAGGAGGAAGGGCTCCACGTCCTCTCCCCATCTCAAGCCCGCTCCCAGCTCCACGTCCCGCCGCAGGGCGTCCCAATCTATGTCCGCCAGGCTCAAGTGATGGCGTCTTTCGTTCTCCGAGACGAAGACCACCTTGGGCACGTAGTGAAAGCTCGATTCCACCTGGAGCCTCTGGCGCTTTTTGGTCAACATCCGGGCCACGTAACGCCCGGGCGGGAGCTCCTCTTCCGTTTCCTCAAGGAAGCTTACCTTGCGGGAAAAGACGAGCTCTTCGTCCCGAAAGACCTCGAGATAGAGGTCCTCCTCGGCCCTGTTCACCCTTTCGAGGACCTCCGTCCCCCATCTGAACCGCACCAAATGCTGCGCCACTTCGATTTCCATGCTCGCTCCTTTCAAAAACGGCCCTCGCGTTTCAAATACTATCGCAAATAGTTTCCCGCAGGTAAATCACGGCTGATAGCGGCAGAGATGGGCCTCGAAGGAGGGCTTCTTGAGGCGGCGCAGGAGGCGACGGAGCACCGCCTGATCCTTGCTCGGACGCGTCCGGGGCCTTTTCGGGGCAAACGGGCAGGACGGCAGGGGAAGGGAGGAGACCTCCTCCAGGCCGGCCTCACGGAGGAAGGAGAAGACGTCTTCCTTGTTGAGCGCCACCACCGGCCTCAGCACCGGCGCGCCGGCGGCGGTGAAGAGGAGCCCGGGAAGGGTCTGGCTGGCCTGCTCCCCGAGGATCTCCCCGGTGGCCACGGCCTTGGCCCCGGTCTTTTCGAAGAGCGAGGTGGCCAGGGTCACCATCGAGGCCTTGCAGAAGAAACAGCGTTCCCTCTGCGGGACCATCTCTTCAAGGGAAGCGAGCACCGGTCGGTAATCCGCCCGCCAGAGCCTGATCTCAAGCCCGGGGCAGAAGAAGGCGAGCGCCGAGGCCGCCTTCTTCACCAGCTCGAAACGGCCCTCTTCCCCGTCGTCGAAGAGGACGAGCTCTATCTCCTGCCCCCGCCGGGCCAGGAGATAGGAAGCAAGGAGCGAATCCGGCCCCCCGGAGAAGAGGACGAGGAGCTTTTCGCCGCAACCCACGGGCAGGCCCCCGGGAGCGCGCAGACGATCCGTAAGGAGCCAGAACTCTTCCTCGTAGACCTCCAGGCGCCAGGAGAGCTGTTCCGGAGGACGATTGTCCCAGGCCGTTTGCAACCTCTTCCGGGCCTCGGCCTCGAGGCGCTCAAGAAGCTTCTTCTTGAACGCGAGACCGGCCTCCTTGGCCGCGGGATCAACGAAACGCTCGACGTAAACCGTGTAGGTGAAGGGCCGCGCCGGAAGGAGCCTCTCCCAATCGAGGGCCGAGTCGGGATCGTTTCGCGGAAGGCGCCAGAGGGGGGAAACGCTACCCAGGCCGATGTGGGAGCGGAGGAGGGAGAGGAGCTCCTCCGGCCCCTCCACGAGGAAACGGCCGCGCTCCTCTTTCCAGGAAAAGCGAAGCCCGAGGGCCGCGGCGCGGGACTCGAAGTTTCGGGCAAGGAGGAGCTTGAGGTCCCGCTGGGTCCCCGAACGCTTGGTGCCGACTTCTCCGGAGGCGCTGACCAGCCAGGTGGGCATCTTACCAGCGGATGAGGGCCGAGGCCCAGGTGAAGCCCCCGCCAAAGGCCACCATGAGAACCAGGTCTCCGGGCGAAAGCCTCTTTTCGCGCACGGCCTCGTCCAGGGCGATGGGGATACTGGCTGCGGAAGTGTTGCCGTACTTGTGGAGGTTGACGAAGACCTTTTCCGGCGGCAGCCCCAGGCGCTCGCGCAGGGCCTCGATGATGCGCCGGTTGGCCTGGTGCGGGATGACCAGGGCCAGATCCTCCGGCTGGACACCGTTACTCTCCAGGGCCTCGAGGGCCACGGTCTCCATGGCTCTCACGGCGTTCTTGAACACCTCGCGCCCCTGCATGCGGATGAAGTATTCCTCACGGGGCAATTCCTTGCCGCACGGGGGATAGAGCGAACCGCACCCCTTGAGGGTGAGGAGATGCCACAGGGACCCGTCGGCGTGGAGATGGGTGGAAAGGACTCCCCGGTCATCGCGCGAACCCGTGACCACCACGGCCCCGGCCCCGTCTCCGAAGAGAACGCAGGTCGTCCGGTCTTCCCAGTTGACCTTGGTGGAGAGCACCTCACTGCCGATGACCAGGATCTTGCGCTCCGGGGCGACGCGGACGTACTGATCCGCCACGGAGAGCCCGTAGAGGAACCCGGAACAGGTGGCCGAAAGATCGAAGGCCCCGGCGCGCACGGCCCCGAGCTCCTTCTGCACGAGGACCGCCACCGAGGGCATGAGATAGTCCGGGGTGAGGGTGCCCACGATGATGAGGTCGAGCTCCTCCGGGGAAACGCGGGCCTCTTCCAGGGCCTTCTTCGCCGCTTCCACCGCGAGCTTGCTGTTGGATTCCCCGGGACCGACGATCCGGCGTTCTTTGATGCCCGTGCGCTGGACGATCCACTCGTCGGAGGTGTCCACCATCTCTTCCAGATCGCGGTTGGTGAGCACCCGCGAGGGAAGAGCCGAACCGGTCCCGATGATCATGGCCCCTGGTTTCATCTTTCGGATACCACGCTGGACGGGGAAGGAAGTTGGGCCAGGGCCTCCTTCAGGCGACTGACCACCTCCTGCTGGACGAAATCGCAGGCCGTGCGGATGGCGTTTCTGATGGCCCGCGCATCGGAACGCCCGTGACCGATGATCACCACGCCTTCCACGCCGAGGAGGGGGGCCCCTCCCCTTTCGCGCCAATCAATGCGCCTCTTGAAACTGCCGAGGGCGTTGCGGGCCAGGATGAAGCCGAGACGGGCGCTCCTCTTGCAACGCACTTCCTCGAGCATCATGGCCATGAGGGCCTCGGCCAGGCCCTCGGAAAGCTTAAGACAGACGTTTCCCACGAATCCGTCGCAGACGATGACGTCCACCTCACCGCGGTAGATGTCACGCCCCTCGATGTTTCCCACGTAGTTGAGGGCGGAGGAGGAAAGGAGCTTGTGGGTGCGCTTGACCAGGGTGTTTCCCTTGCCGCCTTCTTCCCCGATGGAAAGGAGCCCCACCTTGGGATCGGAGCGGGAGAGTATCTCCCGGGCGAAGACCGCTCCCATGTGGGCGAACTGGAGGAGGTGATGGGGCTTGCAATCCACGTTGGCGCCGGCGTCGATGAGCACGGCGTTCTCCTTGACGGTGGGGAGAACCGTGGCGATGGCCGGACGGGAGACCCCGGCGAGCCTTCCGAGGACGAAGAGCCCCGTGGCCACCACGGCCCCGGAATTGCCCGCGCTCACCACCGCCTGGGCCTCACCGGACTTGACGAGATCGAAGGCCTTGCGGATGGAGGAATCCGGTTTGGAACGCAGGGCCCCGATGGGGGCCTCGTCCATGGCCACCACTTGCGAGGCGGGAACGATCTCCAGACGCTTGGCGCGCCGCCTCTTCAGGAAAGGTTTGATCTTTTCGGGTTGTCCTACCAGAAGGACCGTAAGGTCGGAAAAGGCCTCTAGTGCCTCAAACACCCCCTCCACCACGGCCTGGGGGGCAAAATCACCCCCCATGGCATCAACCGCTACCCGAGGCACAGATTAAAGCTCCTCTTCCTCCGTGATCAAGAAAACCTTGCCCCGGTAAGTCCCGCAGCTGGGACATATCCGATGGGGCAACTTCGGCGATTTACAACGCGGACACACGGAGATGGAAGGCGCTGACAGGTGCTTGTGCGCCCGGCGCATGCCCCGCCGAGAACGAGAACTCTTCCTCTTGGGAACCGCCATCTTCTAAACCTCCTTTGCAGACTAGCGGGAAGAAACTACCAGTTTCTTGAGAATTGCAAAGGGGGAATCCTTGACTTCTCGCTTGCAATCGCAAGTCTTGAGGTTCAGGTTCTCACCGCATTGAGGACAGAGTCCCTTGCAATCCTCCTTACAAAGCTGCCTCATGGGAACGGCAAGAAGGATCTGTTCCCTGACCACTTCGTCTACCTCTACGGTTTCCCCGTCGAAGAAGATGACGTCGAGATCGTCCCGACTCAGGCAGACCTCTTCCTTCAGCCGGGAAACGCTGGCTACCGGCTCAAGGAGCACGTTTATCTCCTCTTCGACGGGAAAGGGAAACTCCTCCAGACAGCGGTCACAGGGCAGGGAGAGTTCGGTCTCCACCCGGCCGGTGACCTTGACCGAAGTTCCCCAGCGGGCCAGATGGACCTTGGCCCGGATGGGCTTGCGTACGGGAAAACAGTCGCGCACCAGATCCCCGTGCCGATCTTCGAAGGAAACGTCGAGCCCTTCAGGGGGAATGTCTTCGAATTTTATCTTCAGTTCGTCTCTCACCATCGTCCGATTGTCATAGAACCCGGGATTTGGCAGGAAAGCTGCCAGAGGGTAGCCCTATTTTAATCCAGTTCCCACGGACACGCCAGAAGAGGGGAAGAAAACATTGACACTCCCGAACGGGTGTGGTTATTAGACCAAGTTTTGAGCTCCCTCGCCCAAAAAGGCGGGAAACATCATCAGTTTGTGCTGAAACATTCTTCGAAAGAAGTGAGGGATAGACGATGAAGCGCACTTATCAACCAAGTCGGATCAAAAGGAAGAGGGTGCACGGTTTTCGGGCTCGCATGAAGACGCGTTCCGGGCGGAGGATTCTCTCCAATCGGCGGCGGAAAGGTCGGTGGCGGCTCACGGTCTAAAGAGAGAAGGGTTTTCGAAGGCCGAGCGACTGCGCCGGCGCAAAGAATTCGAAAGGGTCTATCAGCAGGGCCGAAGGCTTCGACTTCCCTATCTCAAGCTGGTCTTGGCGCCCAACGAGCTCGGCCTGAGAAGGATTGGGCTTTCCGTTTCTCGCAGGTTTGGCAAGGCCGTCCGCCGCAACCGGGCCAAAAGGATCCTCAGGGAGATATTCAGACGCCACAAGGACATTTTCCCGGCGGCGCACGATGTTATCTTCATCCCGAGGCCGGATCTTCTCGAAAAGCGCCAGGAAGACATAGTGCGCGATCTCGAAGAGATCCTTGAAAACTATGAAAAAGATCGCCTTGATCCTCGTTAGGACGTATCAACTTTTGATTTCTCCTCTATTTCCGGCGTGCTGCCGCTTCCACCCAACCTGCAGCGAATACGCCTTAGAGGCGGTCTCCCGTTTCGGTGCGTGGCGCGGCGGATTGCTGGCGATGTGGCGCCTTCTGCGTTGTCATCCCTTCCATCCCGGGGGTTACGATCCGGTGCCCACGGAGTTCCCGCGTTTCGGATATCCCCGCACGCCTCATTCCCGGCAAGACAAGGAGTAAACTATGGAATTCAGAAACGTCATCCTGGCCGTCGTTCTCTCCACGTTGGTGATCATCGGTTTCCACTTCTTCATGTCCGCGCAGCAGAAAAAGAACCCCACCCCTGCCCAGCAGGCGGTCCAGACACCCCAGCAGCAACAGGTGGCCTCCGCTCCCCAGGAGAAGGCCAAGGAAACCTCTCCCACGGTCGAGGAGATGGTCCCCGCCCAGAAGATCACCTACACCACGCGGGTGCGGGACATCCCCGTGGAAACGAGCCTCTACCGGGCGCTTTTCACCGAAGCCGGGGCGCGGTTCAAGAGCTTCACCCTGAGCAAGTATCGCCAAACCATTGACCCGGATTCCCCTCCGGTGGAGCTCGTCTCCTCCCCCAAGCTGGGGCTGCCCATCGAGATCTATCCGACCCGGGCCCCGGGGCTTGCCATCTCCCCCTATCGCGCGGACAAGGACTCCCTCAAGCTCGACAACGGGACCCAGGGTGAGCTCTTCTTCGAGCCCCTGGTCCGGGAGCCGCTTACCATAGAAAAGGACTTCGACTTCACCGATGGGCTCTATCTCATGGGGCTCAAGGTCCGGGTGAAGAACCCGGGAGAGAGCCAGATCACCGACCGACTGCTCTTCCGCCTGGTCTCCGAACCCGTGGCCAAGCTGGACCGGCGCTACATCTTCCGCGGGCCGGCCTATTGCCACGAAGGAAACTACGAGGAAGTGAAGCTCAAGAAGCCCGGAAGCTTTGCGGAATACACGGGCGAACTCGACTGGGTGGGCTACGGAGACCCCTACTTCCTGGTGGCCATGATCCCGCCGAAGGGTGAGGCCTGGCGGGCCACCTTCCGGCGCCTGAACGAAAAGGCCGAGGAAGTGATCCTCTGGAGCCCGGAATTCGTCCTCGCCCCGGGCGAGACCCAGGAACTCGAACTCAAGCTCTACTTCGGCCCCAAGGACCTGGAGATCCTCAAGTCCACGGGCTACAACCTGGCCAAAGCCGTCAACTTCGGTTTCTTCGACCCCATAGCCAAACCGCTCCTCTATTGCCTGCGCTTCTTCTACAAGTACGTCCACAACTACGGGGTAGCCATCATCCTTCTCACGGCGCTCATCCGCATCATCTTCTGGCCCCTCAACCATCTCAGCTACAAGAGCATGCAGAAGATGCGCGAGCTTCAGCCCATCATCATGAAGCTCAAAGAAAAGTACGGGGACGACAAAGCCAAACTCAACGAAGAGCTGATGCGTCTCTACAAGACTTACAAGGTCAACCCGTTCATGGGTTGTCTGCCCATGATCATCCAGATCCCCGTCTTCTTCGCTCTGTATAAAGTCTTGCTCATGGCCATCGAACTTCGTCACGCCCCCTTCTTCGGATGGATCAAAGACCTTTCGGCTCCGGATCGTCTGCCCATCGGAATCCACATTCCCTATCTGGACGGCATCCCCGTGCTCACCATTCTCATGGGTATCTCCATGTACATCCAGCAGAAACTCTCTCCCACTTCTCTCGATCCGACCCAAGAGAAGATGATGCTCCTCATGCCGGTGGTTTTCACCATACTTTTTATCAATTTCCCTTCGGGTTTGGTGTTATATTGGTTGACGAACAACGTTCTTTCCATCATCCAGCAGTTGATAACCAATAAAATGTTAGAACGGAGTAAGAGATGAGAGCCGAGGAATTTGAAGGCAAAAACATCGATCAAGCCATTGAGGAAGCGTGCAAATTCTTTCAGGTCACCCCGGAAGATTTGGAGATCGAGATCATCACTCACGGATCAACCGGACTCTTCGGTATAGGAGCCAAGAAGGCCCGCATCCGGGCCCGTCTCAAGGGGGAGGTGGCCCTCTCCCGGCGCGCGCAGGAGGCCGAAAAGGTCCTGCGCGAGATCATCGAGGCCGCGGGGCTCGACCTCTCCTTCAACCTGGAAACCAAGGACGGAAAGATCCAGATAGAACTAAACGGCGAGGACACCGAGCTCCTGGTGGACAAAGGCGGTCTTCCCCTAAACGCGCTGCAATATCTGGTCAACAAGATCGTGGCCCGGCGGTTGGGAGTCGGGCCGAAGGTGGAGCTCGACATCCAGGGTTTTCGGGCGCAGCAGGAGGAGCGCCTGCGCGAAATGGCGCGCAAAGCCGCGGAGAAGGCGCGGAAGACCGGCCGCCCGGTAGAATTGCGCCCCATGCCCTCGCACGAAAGGCGCCTCGTCCATCTGACCATCAAGGAGATCCCCGGGGTGGAGACCAGGAGCAAGGGGCACGGTGACTCGCGACGGGTGGTAATCTATCCGCAGAAACGCCGTAGCCGGCGCCGATGAAGGACTCTCTGGCCTATACCGAGGCCACCATTGCGGCCATCGCCACCCCCGTCGGTCCGGGGGCCATCGGGGTGATCAAGGTAAGCGGTGCCCTCTGTGAGCACCTCTTCCGGCGGCTTTTCAAGCCCAAGAAAGAGATCCGCGAGATCCAGAGCCATCGCCTCTATTACGGCTACATCCAGGACCCGCAGTCAGGAGAGGTCATTGACGAGGTCCTCGTGACCCTCATGCGCGCCCCGCACACGTACACCCGCGAAGACGTGCTTGAGATATACGGCCACAGCGGCTATTTCGTGCTCACCAAGATCCTTGAGCTGATCCTGCGCGAAGGCGCAAGGCTCGCCGAGCCCGGAGAGTTCACCCGCCGGGCCTTTCTCAACGGACGCATAGACCTCGCCCAGGCCGAGGCCATCCAGGATCTGGTAAACGCCCGCTCCGAAGAGGCCCTGCGTCTGGCCCTCAACCAGCTCCGGGGGGCCCTCAGTCAAAGGCTGGCCCCGGTGAGAGAGGCCCTCCTCTCCGCCCTGGCCGTGGTGGAGGTGGCGGTGGACTTCCCCGACGAAGACGTGGAGCTGATCTCGCACTACGAGCTGGCCACCCAGCTCGAAAGGGAAGTCCTCAAACCGCTTGAGGATCTCCTGCGCCAGTATCAGCGCGGGCGCCTCTTCCGGGAGGGCATCGCCGTGGTCATCGCCGGACGCCCCAACGTCGGCAAGTCGAGCCTTCTCAACGCCCTGCTCATGGAGGAAAGGGCCATCGTCACCCCCATTCCCGGCACGACGAGGGACGTGATCGAAGAGATGGCCACGATCAAAGGCCTTCCCGTGCGCCTCATCGACACCGCGGGGCTGCGCGACACGGAGGACCTGGTGGAAGAGATCGGGGTGAAACGGGCCAGAGAAAAGATCGCCCAGGCGGACATCGTCATCCTGGTGGTGGACGGGACCGAGGAGCCCACCGCCGAGGACTTCCGGCTCTACGACGAGATCCGGGACCGGCCGCATCTGGTGGCGGTGAACAAGATAGACGTCGCCTCCGAGGAGACGCTCAACCTTTGGCGCGAGGTCTTCCCCGAAGCGCGCAAGGTCTTCATCTCCGCCAAGGAGGGGCACGGGTTGGAATCCCTGGCCGAGGCCATCTTCGAAATCGTGGTGGGCCAACAGGAAGTCTCCGGCGCCCTCGTGGCCCCGAACCTGCGCCAGAAAGCCGCGCTGGAAAAGGCGGCCCAGGCGGTGAGACAGGCCCTCAACAATCTGCGCTCCCCCAACGTGCTCCCGGAGCTCGTGGCCGTGGACCTGCGAGACGCCCTGAACCATCTGGGAGAGATCACCGGCGAGGCCACCACCGAGGACCTCCTCGACCGCATCTTCAGCAGTTTTTGTTTGGGAAAGTAGCTTTGCGAAGCCCCTTTCTCGCGTTATCCTCCCTCCTATGGCCCGCCTGGTCGTAGCCACGATAGCCGGTTCCGATCCAAGCGGAGGCGCCGGTCTACAGACCGACCTCCGTGTCTTCACCCTTCTCGGTGCTTTCGGACAAACCGTCATCACCGCCCTCACCGTGCAGAACTCTCTCGGGGTAAAGGGCTGGGAGGCCGTTTCCCCGGAGATGGTGAAGAGCCAGCTTGAGGCCCTCTTCGAAGACCTCCCCCCGCGCGCGGTGAAAACCGGCATGTTGGCGCGCGCGGAAACGATACACGCCGTGGCCGAGGTGCTCGAAAAACATCGGCCCATTCTCGTGGTGGACCCGGTAATGGTGGCCAAAGGCGGAGAGCCCCTCCTTGAAAGCGAGGCGGTGGAAGCCTATCGGCAGAGGCTCCTTCCCCTGGCCACGGTGATCACCCCGAACCTTCCCGAGGCCGAGGTGCTCCTGGGCCAAAAGCTCTCCTCTCCGGAGGAGATGGCCCGAAGCCTTCAGGCGCTGGGGCCCCGCGCCGTGGTCGTCAAAGGGGGGCACGCCCCGGGAGAGGAAGTGCGGGACGTCCTCTTCGACGGAAAGGAGTTCCACACCTTCTCCCAGCCCCGCCTCGAAGGCCGCTTGGGACACGGCACGGGCTGCACCTTTGCCGCGGCCCTCACGGTCCTCCTCGGAAAGGGTCTTCCCCTTCCCGAAGCCGTGGGCCAGGCCCAGGAATTCGTCTATCTGGGGCTTCTTGCGGCCAAGGAGGGCCCCCTTGGCCGGGGCATCTCTCCCCTCGATCATCTCGTTCATCTGGATCGGCTGAAGGCCCGCGCGGAAGTCCCGGAAAGGCTCACGGAGGCCGTGGAATACTTCTGCCAGTTTCCCGTAAGGAAGCTCATCCCGGAGGTCCAGAGCAACCTGGGCTACGCCCTGCCCCTGGCCCGAAACGCCGGGGAAGTGGCGGCTTTTCCCGGGCGCATCGTGGCCCTGGGGGAGCGGGCCAAGCCCGTAGGCTGCCCCACCTTCGGGGCCTCCAGACACGTGGCCAACGTGATTCTTGCGGCCATGCGGCACGATCCGCAGGTGCGGTCCGCGATGAACGTCCGGTTCGCCGAGGAGTTCCTGGAGAAAGCGCAGAAGAAGGGCCTTTCGCTGGGCGAGTTCTCCCGCGCGGAGGAACCGCCTGAGATAAAGGCCCGCGAGGGTTCCACCCTCTCCTGGGGGGTGGATCTGGTCTGTCGGCGCCTGGGTTTCGTGCCCGATCTCGTGGTTGATCGGGGTGACGTGGGCAAGGAACCCATGATCCGCGTGCTCGGGCGAGACCCGCTCGAAGTGGTAAAGAAAGCCCTCAAACTCCTGGATTAGGAGGAAAAACCATGAGCATCACCAAAGAGGAAGTTCTCCACGTGGCGCATCTGGCCAGGCTGGAGTTCTCCGAGGAAGAAGTGACCCGTTTCACCGAACAGTTGGCGGACATCCTCTCTTACGTGGCCAAGCTGAACGAGCTGGACACGAGCCACGTAGAACCGACATATCACGCTCTTAAGCTCACCAACGTCTTCCGGGAAGACGAGGTGAAGGAATCTCTCCCGCCGGAGAAGGCCTTGCAAAACGCGCCGGAAAGGGAAGACAACTTCTTCGTGGTTCCGAAAGTCATCAAATAGGAGGCTCGCGCCATGCAATGGCATCGTCTATCTCTCAACGAACTAAGGGAAAAGCTCCTGGCCGGTGAAGTGAGCAGCAAAGCCCTTACCGAATACTTCCTGGAGCGCATCTCTAAGCTTGACCCCCAGATCCGGGCCTACATCACGCTAACCGGAGAGGAAGCCCTGAAACAGGCGCAGGCCGCAGACGAGGCCCTGGAACGCGGGGAGGGAGAGAAGCGCCCCCTTCTGGGCCTGCCCCTGGCCATCAAGGACAACATTTGCACCGACGGCGTGCGCACCACCTGCGCCTCGAAGATCCTCGAAAACTTCGTTCCCCCGTACGAAGCCACGGTCATTGAGCGTCTGCGGGACGCGGGGGCGGTCTTCCTGGGGAAGACGAATCTCGACGAGTTCGCCATGGGGTCCTCCACGGAGAACTCCGCCTTCTTCCCCACCCACAACCCGTGGGACCTTTCCCGCGTGCCCGGCGGCTCTTCCGGGGGATCTGCCGCGGCGGTGGCCGCGGGCCTCTGCGCCGGGGCCCTGGGCTCTGACACCGGCGGCTCCATCAGGCAGCCGGCCTCCTTCTGCGGCGTCGTGGGGCTGAAACCCACCTACGGCCGCGTCTCCCGTTACGGGCTCGTGGCCTTTGCCTCCTCTCTCGACCAGATCGGCCCGCTCACGAAGACCGTCGCGGACACCGCCCTTCTCCTCCGGGTGATAGCCGGCCCTGATCCCCGCGACTCTACCTGCGCGCCGGAAGAGGTCCCGGACTATCTCGCGGCACTCGAAAGAGACCTTAAAGGATTAAAAGTCGGTCTCCCGAAAGAATATATGGGAGAAGGTCTGGATCCAGAGGTGCGGCAAGCCGTGGAAAAGGCGCTTGAGGTCTTCGAAAAGATGGGGCTCGAGGTAAGGGAGGTCTCCCTGCCGCACGCCCCTTACGCCATTGCGGCCTACTACATCATCGCGCCGGCTGAGGCGAGCTCGAACCTGGCCCGCTACGACGGCGTCAAGTACGGGTTGCGCGTGGAGGGCAAGGACCTCATCGACATGTACAAGAAGACCCGCTCCCAGGGTTTCGGGCCGGAGGTCAAGCGCCGGATCATGATCGGCACCTACGCCCTCTCTGCGGGCTACTACGACGCCTACTACAAAAAGGCCTCTCAAGTTCGCACCCTCATTGCCGAAGATTTCTCTAAGGCCTTTGAAGAAGTGGACTTCGTCGTCGGACCGGTGGCCCCGAGTCCGGCGTTTAAGATTGGGGAAAGAATAGACGATCCTTTACAGATGTATCTCTCAGACATCTACACCATCTCCGTCAACCTGGCGGGAATCGTCGGGCTTTCGTTGCCCTGCGGCTTTTCTCAGGAGGGTCTCCCCATTGGTCTGCAGATCATGGGGCCCCATTTCAGCGAACCGCAGGTGCTGGCCCTGGGGCATCAGTTCGAAAAGACCCTGGACCTGAAACCCAAGGAACCGGAACTCTAGATGCAGAAGATTCCCCTTGACATGGCTCAACCGGGCATGAAACTGGCCCAGGACGTCACCGACGACAAGGGCCGCGTCCTGTGCGGAGCAGGCGTGGCCCTGGAAGCCCCCCTGATCGAGAAGTTCAAGCAGCTCGGGGTTCGTTTCGTCACCGTAGAAGGCCATCCGGTTGACTTTCCCTGGGAAAGGCCCCTCAAAGAAGAACTGGCCCTCCTGGAAGAGCGCTTTTCGCGCGTCACCCACGATGAACGCCTCATGAAGCTGAAGGAGATAATCAAAAAGTACTGGCTTTCAACGAGAAGCGAGGAATAGGTGGACGAGACCAAACGCAAGGTCAAAAAACGGCTGCGCAATCTCCAGTCGCTCCCCACGTTGCCCCCGGTGGTCACGAAGCTGACCAAACTCCTGGGAGACGACAACACCACGGCCCTGCAGCTGGCCAAGGTCATCGAGAAGGACCAGGTCCTCACGGGCAAGGTGCTCAAGATGGTCAACTCCGCCTTCTACGGTTTCCCCAGGCGCATCTCCACGGTTTCCAACGCCATCGTCCTTCTGGGGTTTAACGTCATCCGCACCCTGGTCATCACGGCTTCCATCTTCGAGATGATGCAGAGCGAGGATCTCAGCCTCTGGGAGCACTCGCTGGGCGTGGCCGCGGCCGCGGGGCTCCTGGCCACCAAGCTCGAGATCCCCAACCCCGAAGAGGTGACCACCGCCGGGCTCCTCCACGACCTGGGAAAGGTGGTCATCCGGGCGGAGTTTCCCGAATATCAGCGACAAATCGCCTCCCTCATCAAAGAAGAGGAGCTCTACACGCGGGAGGCGGAAAGCCGGGTTTTGGGGCTTGACCACGGCGAGATCGGACGCCTTTTGACCAACCAGTGGAACCTTCCCGAAAGACTCATCGAACCCATCGCCTATCATCACGAAGTGGAAAAGGCCCGCCGGTTCAAGAAGGAAACCGCCGTCGTCCACTTTGCCGACATCATCATCCGGGCCTGGGGCTACGGCTCCGGAGGCGACCCCTGGGTCCCGCCGCTGGCGGACAAGGCCTGGAAGCTCCTGCGGCTCAAAGAGAAGGACCTGGAAGAACTCATGCCGCAGCTGGACGACCGGCTCCTTGACCTGCGCTTTTTCACCATGGAAATGCAAGGAGGAGGGCTTGACCAAAATCCTCCTTCTCAGTCGTAACCCACGGACATCCACCTGGGTGGAAGCCCTGCAAGGCGCCGGGTTTTCCGTGGAGACCAAAGAAGATCCCAAGAAGATGGCCAGCGAAGTGCTGGAAAGGCTCCCTGACCTCCTCATCCTCGAAAAGTCTCTCGCCCCGGAGCTGATCGCCGATTTGATCTTCGCCCTGAAGGAGAACCTCAACCTGGCCTTTCTCCCCATCTTGCTCATCCTGCGGGAGACAAGCGATTTCGAAGACGAGCTCCCCATTGACGACTTCTTTTTCGAAAGTGCCAACGGAGACGAAGTGGCCGCGAGGGTAAAGCTGGCCTTTGCCCGCACCTGCCGCATCGCGGACAACAACCCCCTCACCGGGCTTCCGGGAAACACCTCCATTCTCAAGGCCATCCAGCAGAAGATAGACTCCGAAGAAGAGGTCGCCTTTTGCTACGTGGATCTCGACAACTTCAAGCCCTTCAACGACCGCTACGGATTCGCGCGGGGAGACGAAATCCTGCGCCTGGTGGCCCGTCTCCTGAGCAACAGCGTCCAGTTCCACGCGGGCCACAGGGGCTTTGTGGGCCACGTAGGAGGAGACGACTTCGTCTTCATCTGCCCCCTGGAGAGCGTGGAGCAGATCTGTCAGGAAATCATAGACAGCTTCGATAGGTTGGTACCCCACTTCCTCGACGAAGAGGACCTCGAGAGGGGCTACTTCATTGCCAAGGATCGCCGGGGCCAGATCCAGCGTTTCCCCTTCCCCTCCATCTCCATCGCCGTGGTGCCCAATTATCCCGGCAAGTTCAAGCATTACGGCGAAGTGGCCTCGGTGGCGGCCCAGGTCAAGAAGCTGGTCAAACAGCAACCGGGAAGCGCCTATTTCATTGATCGTCGCCGGGGGCCCTATCAGGTCAGTGGATGAGCTTTCCTATGCGGCGCCAGCGAATGTGATAGGTGCGCGGATCCCAGGAAAAATAGATGATGAAGGCCTTGCCCTTCACGTCCCGGATGGGGACGAACCCCCAGAAGCGGCTATCGTGGCTCTGGTCCCTATTGTCTCCGAGGACGAAGAGATGCCCGGGGGGGACCTTTACGGGGCCGAAATTGTCCCGGGGGCTCACCTCTCGCGGAAGGATCCGCGGATCGGTGTGCTGAACATACGGTTCCTTTAGCGGGACACCGTTGATGTAGACCACTTTGTTGCGGATCTCGACTATCTCTCCGGGGAGCCCGATCACGCGCTTGATGAAGTCCAGTTTGCGATTCTCCGGAAAGATGAAGACGATGACGTCCCGTCTCTGAGGGGTCTTGCCCTTGATCCAGAGCTCCCGGGTGATGGGATTCCGCACGCCGTAGATGAACTTGTTGACCAGGATGTGATCCCCGATGAGGAGGGTGGGGATCATGGAACCAGACGGGATCTTGAAGGCTTGGACGAAGAAAGTGCGGATGAAGAGCGCCAGGAGCAGGGCCAGGACGATGGTCTTGACCCAATCCCAGACTTTGGCCGCCAAAGTCTCTTTGTCTTCCAAAGAAAACTCCTCTGGGTGAAGTGTCCGGCCCTTGTGAAAGACCAAGGGGCTTCGTGAGGAATATTACTTTTTTGCGCAAAAGACAAGAGAGAATTTAGATGCGCAGGATGGCCAGGAAGGCTTCCTGAGGGATCTCCACCTGACCGAGATTTTTCATGCGCTTCTTGCCCTCTTTTTGCTTTTCGAGGAGCTTGCGCTTTCTGGTCACGTCGCCCCCGTAACACTTGGCCAGCACGTCCTTCCTCAAGGGTGGGATCCTCTCGCGGGCGATGATCTTCGAGCCGATGGCCGCCTGGATGACCACCTCGAAGAGCTGGCGCGGGATAACCTCCCTCAGCTTGGAAACCAGCTCGCGCCCGCGATAGTAGGCCTTGTCGCGGTGGACGATGAGGGAAAGCGCGTCCACGGGCTGCTTGTTGATGTAGATGTCGAGTTTCACCAGGTCCGAGGGGCGGTATTCCAGGAACTGGTAATCCATGGAAGCGTAGCCGCGGGAATAGGATTTGAGCTTGTCGAAGAAATCGAGCACCACTTCGCTGAAGGGAAGATCGTAGACCAGTTGCACGCGCTGAGGGGTGAGATAGCGCATGTCTTTCTGGACCCCTCTCTTCTCCTCGCAAAGACGCATGATGGCCCCGACGTATTCCTTGGGGGTGTAAATCTCGGCGCGGATGTATGGTTCGAGGACCCGGGCGATCTTCTCGCGCGGGGGCCAATGGGCCGGGTTTTCCACCTCCACCGTGGTGCCGTCTACGAGCTCCACCTTGTAACGCACGGAAGGCGCGGTGCTGATGAGACGCAGCCCGAACTCCCGCTCCAGACGTTCCTGGATGATCTCCATGTGCAGGAGGCCCTGGAAACCGCAGCGGAAACCGAACCCCAGGGCGGCGGAGTTCTCCGGTTCGTAGGAGAAGGCCGGATCGTTGAGCCAGAGTTTCTCCACGGCCTCGCGAAGCTCGTCGTATTGTTCGCTATCCACCGGGAAGAGGCCGCAGAAGACCATGGGCTTCACTTCCCGGAACCCCGGCAA
>JAADCO010000141.1 GCA_013154385.1 Thermodesulfobacteriota bacterium | reverse complement strand
ATCCACTGGGCCTCGCGCCCGTGCGGGTTCGACTCCCGCCCTCGGCACCAAAAGCTCTCTTTTTAAACACCACCTGTCCCCGAGGCCGATACGCAGAGAAAAGGCGGGGTATCGTCAAAAAAAACTAGGCGCGGCGTCTGAAACCCCAGAGGAGATGGCTTCGCGGAAATTCTCTAGCCATAAGCCGGGCTAGCAGCTTTTCCAGGGAGCGCAGGTCTTCGGCCCGATGGTCCTCGACGAAAAACCCACGCTCCTCGAGACGGAATCCGTCTTCGGTCTTGACGATGCGCACGATGCGGTTGCGTTTTTTGCACAACAGGTCAAGACACTCGCCGGGAACGAGCTGACGACACTGATCCACCGCCCAGCGTAGAGCTTTCTCCACAGGAATCCGCGCCATAAGGTTGTCCTTAGGGTAAATTTAGACTAAAAAGTGGCCAACTCGAAAGCATCTCAAAACGGACCCTCTAAAATGTACCAAGACAAGAGCTCTCCCAAAACCAAAGGAGAGAGCGAAAAACTTCTCTCTGTGCTCTTTTCCGCCCTGAAACAGGCTTCTGACGCGGTCATCATCACCAATCGGCAGGGAGAGATCATCTACGCCAACCCCGCCTACGAGAAGAGTTCGGGCCACAGGTTCCGGGACATCGAGGGCAAGGTCGCCCCTCTTCTCAGCAGCGACTACCACTCGGCGGAGTTCTATCGCCAGCTCTGGGAGACCATTCTTTCCGGCCGCACCTGGCGGGGCCGGATCGTCCACCGGCATCCGGACGGTCGTCTCATCACCGCGGAGGTGACCATCTTCCCCGTTCGGGACGAGCAACAGGAGATCTCCCACTTCGTCATCCTGGAGCGGGACGTCACCTGGGAGCAGGAGCTTGAGTCCTATCTCCAGCAGGTGGCCAAGCTCGAGGCCATCTCCCAGCTCGCCGGCGGCATTGCCCACGAGTTCAACAACATTCTCACCGCCATCAGCGGTTACGCCGAGTTGCTCCTCATCAAGGACAAACCCGAGCCGCGGATGCGCAAGGCTCTTGAGGCCATCTTCACCCAGGCCAAGCGCGCCTCTTATCTTATCGGCCAGTTGCTGGATTTCAGCCGTCAGACCAAGCCCGACAAGAACCTCTTTGATCTCGCGGCCTTCCTCCACGAGAACTACGAGACCTTCAGCAAGTGGGCCGGGCCCAAGATCGAGCTCCAGTTCGACGTGCCGGAAAAGGGCTTCTTCATCCTGGGCTCGGAGCTCCAGTTCAAGCAGATACTCTTCAACCTCCTGATCAACGCCCGCGAGGCGATGAAGGACGGGGGCAAGGTCTCCCTCGTGCTGAGCGAGGGAAAGCTTCCGGAGAGCTTTTTCCATCCCCTGGCCCCCAAGCCGGCCTCCCGCTGGGCCAAGCTGGTCATCAGCGACGACGGGCCGGGCATCTCTTCCGAGATCACCGACCGCATCTTTGAACCCTTCTTCAGCACCAAGACCGAGGCCACCGGTCTCGGTCTGGCTCAGGTCTACGGGATCGTGCGTCAGCACGACGGTTTCGTGCGGGTCTCCTCGGTGGAAGGGCAGGGGACCACCTTCGAGATCTATCTTCCGCTGGTGGAAAAGGAAGTCATCCAGCAAAAGGAGCTTTTTCCCATGGGGTAGCGCCAAAAGGGTTCCTCTTCAACGCCGTGGCCGCGGGGATCAAGGCCTCGGGCCAGTTGGACTTCGGGCTCATCTATTGCGAAGAGCCCGCGGTGGGTGCCGGGGTCTTCACCACCAACCTGGTGAAGGCCGCTCCCGTGCTCCTGGGGCGCCAGCGCGTGCCTTCGGGACACGTGCGGGGGGTCGTGGCGAACAGCGGTTGCGCCAACGCCTGCACCGGTGAGGCCGGTCTCAGGGATGCCGAAAGGTTGCTCGCCGAAACCGGGCGCCTCCTTAAGGTGGCCCCGGAAGATCTCCTGCCGGCCTCGACCGGGGTCATCGGGGAGAGGCTCCCCCTGGAAAAGATGCTTGCGGCCCTTCCCGAGCTGGTTTCCGGCCTCTCGCCGGAGAAGGCCCCCTCCTTTGCCCGGGCCATCATGACCACGGACACCTTCCCCAAGGTTGCCGAAAGGGTGCTCTCCCTCCCGCAGGGAGAGGTGCGTCTGCTGGGGATAGCCAAGGGAGCGGGGATGATCGCCCCGAACATGGCCACCATGCTGGGCTTCATCCTCACCGACGCCCGCCTGGAGGAATCGGAGCTCGAGGGGATCCTTCGGTCCGCGGTGGAGACCAGTTTCAATCGCATCACCGTGGACGGGGACACGAGCACGAACGACACGGTGTACGCCCTGGCCAGCGGGGCCAGCGGGTGCGCGCTTGGCGGCACGGGCAGGGAAGATTTCGTCCGGCTCTTCAACGAAGTGTGTCAAGAATTGGCCTATCTCATCGTCAAAGATGGCGAAGGCGCCACGAAGACCGTGCGCATCCGCGTCGAGGGAGCGGCAAACGAGGAGGAGGCCCTTCTCATGGCGCGCACCGTGGCCAACTCCCTCCTGGTGAAGACGGCGTTTTTCGGCGAGGACCCCAACTGGGGGCGGGTGCTTGCGGCTCTGGGCCGAAGCGGGGCCTCGTTCGATCCCTACGAGGTGGACCTCTTCATTGACGACGTGGCCATCGTCAGAAACGGTCTTTCGCTGGGCAAGGAGGCGGAAGAGAGGGCCCATCGGGTGATGCAAAAGTCGGAGTTTACTTTGACAATCCTTCTCAAGCAGGGTAAAGCTGTCGCCGAAATGTTGACCTGCGATCTTTCATACGACTATGTAAAAATTAACGCAGAGTATCGAACTTAGATGTCTGACAAGCAAGAAACAGGTTTCTGCGCCAAAGACAACGAATACGTGCCCTTAGAAGAAGGGTGTCGTCATCCCAAGGATTATTGTCCTCATCGCCAATCTTGCCTGATTTACTTCTATCAGAAAGAAAGAGAACGCGAAAACAAAAAATCCTCCTGATATGCGCATTCTTTTGACCAATGATGACGGTATTTTTGCTGAAGGGCTTTGCGCCCTGTATGACGCATTGTGTGCGGATCACGAAATTTTTGTCGTGGCTCCGGAAGCTGAAAGGAGTGCTGTCGGCCACGCCATTACCCTGGTAGATCCACTGCGCGTCAAAAAAGTCAAAAGAGGGCGCTATTTTTTTGGTTACGCGGTCAACGGAACGCCAGCTGATTGTGTAAAACTGGCTATTCATGAAATAATCGGTCCGGAAATTGACTTGGTTCTTTCCGGAATAAATCGCGGAGCCAACGTAGGAATCAACGTGCTCTATTCCGGTACGGTTTCTGCGGCTACTGAGGGAGTGATATTGGGGTATCCAGGTATCGCGGTTTCCCTGAATGCTTATCGCGAGCCGGATTACTGTTTTGCTGCATATTTTACATCATGTTTGCTGAAATCTCTGGTCAAGATGCCAGAATTTGGGCGATTTTGTCTCAATGTGAATATTCCAGCGTTACCTCCGAACAAAATCAAAGGGATAAAATTTGTCAGGCAGAGCACGGCGCGCTTGATAGAAAAATTTGAACGGCGTGTAGATCCTCACGGGAATGTATATTACTGGCAATGTAGCGAGAGGTTTACGGAAAAAGATCCGGAAACGGATGTGGTGGCACTTAACGAAGGTTTCATTACCATTACACCCCTCCACCACGACCTTACAGCAGACAAAGCCATCCAAATTTTAAAAGGCTGGCAAATCGATTTTTAATCAAAATATCTCAGCCAGCACAAACTAAATGCTTGACAAAAGCCTAATTTATGTCTTAATTCTTTTCTAAAAACAGAAGGAGGGGTTAGGCGATGGCTAACAGGAAACGTAGTCGGCCCGTCACCAAAGAAGATGTTAAGTTTGTCTATGAAAATTATCTCAAGATGTCGGCGGCTGAGATTGCTGAGAAGTTGGGCATCAGCAAGTTCCAGGTGATGAAGATCGTTACCGAACTTCGGAAGCGCGGTGTGGATATTCCTAAGAAGGTCGGCCGCCGTGAAAATCCGGTAGATGCCTTCGTTAAGGAACTGGAGGCTGAAGGAAAGCTGAAAAAGAAGAAGTAATCGTAAACCATCCTCCACCTTAAAAGTTTTGAGATTTTGAAGTTTTGAAAAAGGCGCCTTGGGCGCCTTTTTTGTTTTTTAGGAAACTTTGAGCAACAAGATGTCGAAATTAGAAAACACACAAAGACTCGAACCATTCTCATTTACCGATATTTTGATCAGGAAATTTTCAGCAAAAAAGAAACTCAAAGCCGAAATAAATTGATGAACGGCGAGGGAAGGTTTTCCGGCAGGCGCGAGAAAGACGGTTGAATTGCCAGGGGGGGTGCTGTAAGAAAGGGACAAACCTTGGCGGAGGACGGAGATGAAGATTTTCATTGACACCGCGGTGCTCGAAGAGATCAGAGAAGTCAAAGAGTTGGGCATCCTCGACGGGGTAACCACCAATCCCACCCTGGTCTCCAAGACCGGCAAGCCCTGGAAGGAGGCCATTCAGGAAATCCTGCGCGAAGTGCCGGACAAACCGGTTTCCGTGGAGGTGGTGGCCACGGATCGGGAGGGGATGAAGCGGGAGGCCAAGGAGCTGGCCAAGCTCGGCGAAAACGTCGTGGTCAAGATCCCCTGCACCGAGGAGGGGTTGCGGGCGGTCTTTGAGATGAACGCCGAAGGGGCCGGAGTGAAGACGAACGTGACGCTGGTCTTTTCGCCGCTTCAGGCCCTTCTGGCGGCCAAAGTAGGGGCCACCTACGTCTCCCCCTTCATCGGTCGGGTGGATGACATCTCCTACGATGGTCTCCAGGTGCTCGAAGAGATCGTCTCCATCTACGAAATCTACGGCTTCGAGACGGAGATCATCGCCGCCAGCATCCGGCACGTGGATCACGTGCGCCGTTGCGCCGCCCTCGGGGTGGACATCGCCACCATTCCCTACAAGGTCATCAAGCAGATGTACCGTCATCCGCTCACGGACATCGGGCTCGAAAGATTCATCAAGGATGCAGAGAAGGCGGGTATCAGTATCTGATGCCAAGAGGCCGGTGGCTGATAAT
>JAADCO010000134.1 GCA_013154385.1 Thermodesulfobacteriota bacterium | reverse complement strand
GATGCGAGAGAGGATGTCTTCTGGAAGATTCTGGTATATGAGGTGTTCACCTATGGTGAGTTGACCGCTATTTTTCTTGAACATTAGCTGGCCTCCTTAGTTTTTGAGTGATTTTAGCATGAGAAAGAAGATTCCTCTAGGAATTTTGCAAAGGTCTTTTGAAGATTAATTGTGTTTTCTTTATCCTTCTCTTCAAGAAAATATTGGGCGAGATTTTTGCGCCTCTATAAAGCTAGCAACGGAATCATTGTTTTTATGCAAAACGATAATCATTTCTCTGTATCTACTTGGATTGCTGATATATTTAAGTTTGTCTAAATTTAATGAAAAGTCTTCATTCTCTCCTTCGAGAATGCTGTATGGGGGTGAAGGAGTCATTAATAGATCATCTCGTGCATAAAAGGTCTTGGTGGCTGGATAGATAGAATAGGCAATCAAATCTTTTGAATATTTGCAAAAGGCTAACCATGGCAACCATTCTCCAATTTTTTCGCCATTCGAGAGGATAAAGTTTACCTTTTGGGAAGCCAAATTTGATAGATGCAGTATCCGCATCGGTCCGCCAGCTTCCTCATATAATGGTTGATATGTTTCTGGAATAATATTTGCGTCATAGTAAAATTGTCTATATTGTTTTCCTAAATATGTTACGAAGAGTTTGTTTTCGCTTTCCTCTTCATTGCTTAAGAAGCTAATATCGTTCCATGTGCTGAAGCGGTCGTCTTTTTTGATTTTATCAACGTTTTTATATGCAATAAAATCTTCGCATGCGATAATAATGTCTCCTGTTATATAATTTAAAATTATAGCAAATAATACTTTGCCTCGTTTTATTACGGTAAACGAACAACAAGCACCAGACGTTTGGGCAGGTTCGTTGTCAACTAGTTTTTCCCAATCTTCTTTAATATTTTTGCCGCTATCGATTAACTCAGATAATGTCTTTTTTCCAAAATCTTTGTTTTCAGAAATATACTTATCAATGAGTTTTTTGAAAAATTTCGATCTATCTGTTGGATCAGCAAAAATGATCGTTTCTGCTTTATTTATTAATTCAAAATTAAATTCGCCTTTCTCTTCTGTAATCAATACAATGCTATTATCATATTTTTTAATCAATAGCCGTCTTAACATATTTTCTGGGATTACATCTAAATAAAGAGCATCTCTTTTTGGTAGCTTTTTTGGTTTTTCAATTAGTGTTTCCAGGGGAGTTTCTTTGATGGTTTTATCAATTTCTTTTAAAGTATATACCGAATGTTGCAGTAAGAATTTGGTTACCTTTTCCATTTTTTTCTCCTGGGCTTGTTCTGTTTTTAATGAACTTATTCTGTTTTTAATGAATATCGTAAGTCAGAATATATGTCAATAAAAATCCTTTAATAAAAAGATCAATTGACATTTCCTGTGTTAGGAAAACGTTCTTCTATGATGTTTTATTTTGTAAGAATATGGGTTTTTTGTCTTTTTGAACATTCTTTCTGAAGGATCTTTTGTCAAGATATTATTAATATTCTATTGTAAGAGCTCTTTAATAAGAAATTTGGGGAAATTTAATTGGAACAATTTAGCTCTCTCTGCTACTGGATTAGTTGAAAATAGTCTTTCCAATTGGATTAGTACCTGCTAAAAAACAAGTACTGGTGAGCGAGGAGGAGAGCAAATGACGGAGGAGGGGTTTGCATGAGGCGCGTCTTCCTGGTTTTGACGCTGGCGCTCTTCTGCGTCTCCTCGACGGTCTGGGCCTATCGGTCCTCTCCGCCGTCTCTGGCCTACAAGGTCCGGCGGCATCGTCTGACCTACTGGTTCAAGAGGGATCTCCTTCCGGTTGATCCGCGCTACCAGGTGGTGCTCGTCCTGAAAGAGATTCGCTCCTATCTCGCGCGCGCCGAGGCCCTGGGGCTTTCCTCCGCCCAGAAGGCCGCCCTCGCCGGGCTCAAAGAGGCCCTGGAAAAGGACATGGAGGAAGCCCTGAAGGACCTGAGGCGTCTGGCCCGACAACTGGAAGAGGAGATCAAGCGCCAGGATTTCGACGAAGAGCGTTGCCTAAAGATCCAGGAGGAAATGAACGCCCGCTGGGCGGAGATCACCAGCCGGGCCCTGCGGTATCTGGCAAAGGCGCGGAAGATCGTGGGGAAGCGGGAAGGGCCCCGGTAAGGACCAGGGCCCGAAGGGTTAGTGTTTGAACACCCGCTGGCCGGTGAAGAGCATGGCCACCGGCGGGTCGGCTTCGTTGCAGGCTTCGATGGACTCCCAGTCTCTGAGCGAGCCGCCGGGCTGGACGATGGCGGAGATGCCCTCCCGGATGGCCACGTCCACGGCGTCGCGGAAGGGGAAGAAGGCGTCGGACACCATGACCGATCCGGGGAGCCCCGCGCGCGCGGCCCGCGTCTCTTCGTCTATCTCGATCTTCTGCGACTCCGGCCTCTGTCCCTTGCGAATCTCGAGCTCCAGTTGCTTGTAGGGAATGCCGTAGCGGTCGTAGCAGAGGAGGTCCGCATACTTGACGTAGGCCTTGAAGATGGCGATCTCCGTGACTCCCACGCGGTCCTGCTCTCCGGTGCCGATGGCCACCGTGCAGAGGTCCTTGACGAAGAGCACGGAGTTTGAGGTGACCCCGATTTCCACGGCCCAGCCGAAGATCATGTCTTCTATTTCGCGCTGGGTGGGTTCGCGCTTGCAGCGCACCTCCGTGCCGTCGGGCTTCTTGGCCACCGCGGGCTTGAGGTCCTCGGGCCCGCGCACTTTGTTCACCTGGGATTGCTGGACGATGATGCCCCCGTCTATGAGGCTCTTGAACTCCACCACCCGTTTGCCCCAGTATTCTTCGAGCTTGTCAATGCGCTTTATGCGGATGATGCGCAGGTTCTTGCGCTTCTTGAGGATGTCCACGGCGCCTTCCTCGTACTCCGGCGCCGCCACGACCTCGAAGTACTCCTTGCTGATGGCCTCGGCGCAGGCCTTGGTCACCGGGCGGTTGAGGGCAATGGCCCCGCCGAAGGCCGCGATACGGTCGGCCCGAAAGGCCCGGATGAAGGCCTCTTCGATGGTCTCGCCGTGGGCCACCCCGCACGGGTTGTTGTGCTTGACGATCACGCAGGCGGGTTTGCGCGCGAGATATCGCAGGACGTTAAGGGAGTTGTCCACGTCGGTGAGGTTGGTCTTGCTGGGATGCTTGCCGAACTGGAGCATGTCCTCTTCCGAAAGGGAGGAGACCAGGCCCCAGCCGGGTTCGATGTATTCGCACTCTCCCAGCACCAGGTTCCCGTTGACGAGCTCGTAGAGGGCCGCCTCCTGGTCCGGGTTCTCTCCGTAGCGCAGGCCCCTTTCCTCGATGACGCCGGGCTCGACCTCGATCTTCCAGGTCCTCTTTCGATAGACCAGCGTCTGATCCCCGAAGGAGATCTTTATCTCAGGAGGGAAGTGGTCCCCCACGATGGTGCGGTACATTTTCTTGAGATCTTCGCTCACGGCACCCTCCTTCAGGTGGTTTTTTAAAAGCCCTACCCTAAACCTGCCCAAAGCTCAAATCAAATTTGGGAACGGGGTCTATCTCTCGAGGCCCCAGCGCTTGAGTTTTTCGCGCAGGGTCTTGCGGTCTATGCCGAGCACCTTGGCGGCCTTGCTCTTGTTCCCCCCGCAACGCTCGAGCACGTAGACGATGTAGCGCCGTTCCACTTCCTCGAGGGGAAGGTCCCCTTCGAGGAACGAGGTTTCCGGCTTCTTGAAGCCCGCCAGAGAGAGGTCCTCCGAGGTGATGATCTCGCCCTTGGCGAAGATCACCAGGCGCTCGATGGTGTTTTCGAGCTCGCGCACGTTTCCCGGCCAGGTGTGGGCGGAAAGGATCTTGAGGACTTCTTCGTCCAGGTCGTAGACGATCTTGCGATGCTTGCGGGCGAACTTCTTGAGGAAGTAGCGCGCCAGCAGGGGAATGTCTTCGGTGCGCTCCCTCAGGGGAGGGATGTAGATGGAGACCACGTTCAGGCGGTAGAAGAGGTCGTTGCGGAAGGTGCCCTTCTTGATCTCCTCTTCGAGGTTCTTGTTGGTGGCCGCGATGATGCGCACGTCCACCCGCGTGACGCGATGGCTGCCCACCGGCGAGATCTCTTTTTCCTCCACGGCCTTGAGCAGCTTGGCCTGGATCTCCACGGAGATGTTGCTGATCTCGTCGAAGAAGATGGTCCCGCCGTTGGCCAGCTCGAACTTGCCGATCTTGTGGGTGGTGGCCCCGGTGAAGGCCCCTTTCACGTGGCCGAAGAGTTCGCTCTCAAAGAGCGTGGGCACCAGGGTGCCGCAGTCCACGGCGACGAAAGGCCCGTTCCGGCGGGGGCTTAGCTCGTGGATCTTGCGCGCCAGGAGCCCCTTGCCCGTGCCGGATTCGCCGGTGATGAGCACCGTGGAGTCCGTGGGGGCGACCATCTCCGCCATCTCGAGCACGCGCCTGATGGCCGGGCTCTTGCCCACGATGGTCACCTGGCCCTCTTTCTCCGCCAGGGTGCGGCGCAGATAGAGGTTCTCAAGCGTAAGGCGGCGCCTCTCAAGCGCCTTCTTCACCGTGAGGCGGAGCTCTTCGGGGTTGAAGGGCTTTTGCAGGAAGTCGCTGGCGCCGCTCTTCATGGCCTCCACGGCGTTTTGCACCGTGCCGTAGGCCGTGATGATGACCACCTCCGCGTGCGGGTCGTCTTCCTTGATGTGTTTGAGGAGTTCGAGCCCGTTCATGCCGGGCATCTTGAGGTCAAGGAGCACCACGTCGAATTCGAAGCGGGAGATGAGGTCGAGGGCCTCCTCCGGGGTGCCGGCAAGCTCGGCCTCGTAGCCCGAGCGCGTGAGCACCTGGAAGCAGGCGTCTCTGATGGCGGCATCGTCGTCAATGATGAGGATGCGTTCCCTATTCATGGGTTTCGTAATGGAGGCGTGGAAGTTTGACGCGGAAAAGGGCTCCCTCACCAGGCTTGCTCTCCACTTCTATTTTTCCACCGTGTCTTTTGACTATACCGTGACAAATGGCCAACCCCAACCCGGTGCCCTTGCCTCCGGTCTTGGTGGTGAAGAAGGGTTCGAAGATGCGGGAGACGAGTTCCGGCGGAATCCCCGGCCCGGTGTCCTCCACTTCGAAGATGACCATTTCGTCTTCCGAGGCGTAGGTGCGCAGGGTGAGCACGCCGCGGCCCTCCATGGCTTCGCCGGCGTTGATGATGAGGTTTAGGACCACCTGCTCCAGTTGGCTCCGGTTTCCCTGCACCAGCGGGAGCCCCTCGGTCAGCTCCCAGCGCACGTCTATCCCGCGGAACAGGCGGTGATCCGCGATGAGGGAGAACATGTCCTGGAGCACGCGGTTCACGTCCACCCACTCCTCGAGCCCGTCCTCCGGGCGGCCGAAGTTGAGAAGGGCCTTGGCGATGATGCGGCAACGGGTGGCGAGCTTGATGATCTTGTCCACGTACTCGAGGAGGGGGCTCTCGGCGGGCAGGTCTTCCTTGAGGAGGTTTCCGTAGAGCATGATGCCGCCGAGGGGGTTGTTGATCTCGTGGGCGATCTCCCCGGCGAGCTTTCCCATGGCCGTAAGCCTTTCGGCCTGGAGCCACATCTTCTCCGTGGCGCGGCGCTCGCTCACGTCGCGAACCAGGAGCTGGGACACGTCGTCCCGATAGGGGAGCTTGATGACCTCGGCCTCGAAGTTCGTGCCGTCCAGGCGGTTGGCCACCAGCTCGAAGAGGCCGTATTCCTGCGGCGGGTGGTCGAAGAGCTCCCGGAGTGGAGGAATCTCCTCACCCAGCCGAAAGAGCTTCTTGAAGGCCTGATTGGCGTAGACGAGCCGGTCCCCCTCTACGAGGGCCAGGGCATCTTTCATTCCGGCAAAGATTTTGTAATCTTCCATAAAACTTCTTGGGGCCTTTGATGAGTTTCGATTTTAACACCCTTTATCGTCACCTCGTAGAGAACGAGCTCCTGCGCGCCATCGTGATCCTCTTCCTCTCGGGCGCGGGTTTCCTGGTGGCCAAGAAGGTGGTCGTGGAAACGGCCCATCGTTTCTCCGCGCGCACGAGCAACACCCTCGACGACCTCCTTTCCCAGTACCGCGTCTACAACCTTGCGGCCTACGCCGTGGCCCTCTTCATCCTCCATCTCGGGGTGCAGTTCCTGCCCACCTTCGCCCCGGTGGCCGAGCGCCTGGTGTCCGTGGGCTGGGTGGTGCTCGTGGCCGTGCTCCTTGACCGCCTCCTCTCCGTGGGGGTGGCCTTCTACGAGCGTCATCCCATTGCGCGGGAGCATCCCATCAAGGGCTACGTCCAGATCGTCAAGATCTTCATCTACGCCGCGGCGGTCATCATCGGGCTGGCTTCACTGCTCAACCGCTCCCCCTGGGTCTTCCTCTCCGGTCTCGGCGCCGTCTCCGCCATCCTCCTCATCATCTTTCGCCACACGCTGCTCTCGTTCGTGGCGAGCTTCCAGATCGTCTCGCAGGACCTCTTCCGCATCGGAGACTGGATCGAGATGCCCAAGTACGGGGCCGACGGCGAGGTGGTGGACATCGCCCTGCACACCATCAAGGTGCAGAACTGGGACAAGACCATCGTGGTCATCCCCACCTACAAGTTCCTCGAGGAGTCCTTCAAGAACTGGCGCGGCATGGAGCTTGCCGGCGGCCGACGGATCAAGCGGGCCATCCTCGTGGACCAGGCCACGGTGAAGCTCCTTGACGAAGAGCTCCTCGCGCGCCTGAAGAAGGTCCATCTCCTCCGCGACTATCTGCGGGACAAGCTTCAGGAGATCGAGGCCTACAACCGCGCGCACGGCATCGACACCGCGGCCTCGCCCCTCAACGGTCGTCGCCTGACCAACCTCGGGACCTTCCGCATCTACATCGAGGAGTACCTGCGCCATCATCCGAAGATCAGGAAGGACATGACCCTCATGGTGCGTCAGCTCGCTCCCACGCCCCAGGGCCTGCCTCTGGAGGTCTACTGCTTCGTGGCTGACACCCGCTGGGTCCCCTACGAGAGGGTGCAGGCCGACATCTTCGATCACATCCTCTCCACCGCGGGAGAGTTCGATCTGCGGGTCTATCAGATGCCCACGGGGAACGACCTGCGGGAGGGGCTCAAGGCCCTGATGGAAGGCCCTAGCACTTCTCCGGAGAAAAATCCCTGAGCGGACACTCCTCGCAGCGGGGGTGTCTGGGCCGGCAGAACTCCTTGCCCACCGCCACGAAGAGGGCGTGATACTCGTTGAAGAGCTCGGCGTCGTGCGGCAGGTGCTTCATGAAGCGTTCCCGCAGGTCCTCGTAGCCCATCTCTTCGGTGGCCAGGCCGTGGCGGCACAGGATGCGTTTGGTGTAGGCGTCGATGACGAACGTGGGCAACCCTCCGGCGTAGAGCAGGATGGAATCCGCGGTCTCCGGGCCGATGCCGGAGACCGAGAGGAGCTCCTCGCGCGCGCGGTCGAGCCCCTGGGCGAAGAGGTCCTCGAGCCTTCCCCCGTACTTTTCCATCAGGAAGCGGACGAAGTTCTTGAGGCGCTTGGCCTTGACGCGGAAGTACCCTGCGGGACGGATGAGGACCGCAAGCTCTTCAAGGGGCATCTCGTAGAGGACGCGGGGGGCCAGCGCCCCGTGTTTCTTCAGGTTCTCGATGGCCCTTTCCACGTTTTGCCAGTTGGTGTTCTGGGTGAGGATGGCCCCCACGCAGACCTCGAAAGGGGTCTCTCCGGGCCACCAGTGCTGGGGCCCGAGGGCCTGATACATCCTTTCGAAGAGTTCGCGAAAGACGGACATGGGCTCTTTCTCCGTAAGTGACGAAATACTAACCAATGGCCCGCGTGCAGGGGAGGGGGCTGAAGAGCGATTGCCCGCGGGCTCCGGCTGACTTAAGATCAAGGAAGTGGCCATCGAAGAGTTCCTTGAATACCTGAGAGACCAGAAGGGAGCTTCCGCCGAGACCATCCGCGCCTATCGTCTCGACCTGGAGCAGCTTAAGGAGCACCTGGGCAAGGACCTGGCCGAAGCCCGGTTGCCGGAGGTGCGCCTCTTCCTGGCCCGCGTGGCCAAGACCGCGGCCCGGACCACTCTGGCCAGGAAGATAGCGGCTTACCGCAGTTTTTTCCGCTTTCTCAAGCGTCAGGGCCGGCTCCGCGATCAGCGTCTGCTCTATCTGCGGGGCCCGCGCACGGAACAGCGCCTGCCCCGGGTGCTCTCCGTGGACGAGGCCTTCGCCCTGGTGGAGGCCCCGAAGGGGGATTCCTTCAAGGCGAAGAGGGACCGGGCCATCCTCGAGCTCCTCTACGGCGCGGGGCTTCGCGTCTCCGAGCTGGCTTCCCTCACGCCGGAGATGGTCTCCCTCGAACTCATGGTCGTGCGCGTCAGGGGAAAAGGGGGCAAGGAAAGGCTTGCTCCCTTCGGGAAGAAGGCCAAGGAGGCGCTTCTTGCCTATCTGCCTGCGCGCGAGGAGCTGCTCAAGAGGCGCAAGCTCAACACGCCGGAGCTCTTCCTCAACGTGCGCGGCGGGCCGCTCACCAGCCGCAGCATCCATCGCATCATCAAGACCTACGCCCTGAAGCTGGGGTTGCCCCGGGTCTCTCCCCACACCCTGCGCCATTCCTTCGCCACGCATCTCTTGGAATCCGGCGCCGACCTGCGGGCCATCCAGGAGATGCTCGGTCACGCCCGCCTCTCCACCACGCAACGCTACACGCATCTCGATTTCTCCCATCTGGCCGCGGTTTACGATCGAGCCCATCCCCGTGCGCAAAAGGTTGCCAGCCCGTCCAGGAGGATTAAAGAAGAGGAGAAAAAATAGCGGAGCACACATGTTGAAAGGAACCACGATCCTCGCCGTAAAGAGAGACAACCGGGTGGTGGTGGCCGGGGACGGCCAGGTCTCCCTGGGGGAGACGATCCTCAAGCACCGCGCGCGCAAGGTGCGGCGGCTCTATCACGACAAGGTGCTGGTGGGGTTTGCCGGCGCCACCGCTGACGCCCTTACGCTCTTCGAGCGCCTGGAGAAGAAGCTCGAGCAGTACGGGGGGCAATTGGTCCGGGCAGCCGTGGAACTGGCCAAGGACTGG
Organism: Thermodesulfobacteriota bacterium; assembly: GCA_013154385.1. Classification (GTDB taxonomy): domain Bacteria; phylum Desulfobacterota; class Thermodesulfobacteria; order Thermodesulfobacteriales; family Thermodesulfatatoraceae; genus JAADCO01. The sequence goes on along the minus strand of JAADCO010000134.1, from coordinate 12,056 downwards.
CGCACCGAGCGGACGCTGCGCCGCCTGGAGGCCATGCTCATCGCCTGCGATCGCCAGCACATGCTCCTCCTCTCCGGAGCCGGCGACGTCATGGAACCCGACGAAGACGTCCTGGCCATTGGTTCCGGAGGAGCCATGGCCCTGGCGGCGGCCAAGGCCCTTTTGCGACACACCGATCTTTCGGCCAAGGAAGTGGCTCTTGAGGCTCTCAAAATAGCTGCTTCTATTTGCGTTTACACCAACGAGGAAGTGGTGGTGGAGGAACTTTAGGAGGTGGCGTGATGAAGGCCCTTGAGAGACGAGAAGAACTCACCCCCCGCGAGATCGTGGCGGAGCTCGACAAGTACATCGTCGGCCAGGACAAGGCCAAGCGGGCCGTGGCCATTGCCCTGCGCAATCGCTGGCGGCGCCAACAGGTCCCTCAACCCCTGAGGGAGGAGATATACCCCAAGAACATCATCATGATCGGGCCCACGGGCGTGGGTAAGACGGAGATCGCCCGGCGGCTGGCCAAGCTTTCGGGTTCGCCCTTCCTCAAGGTCGAGGCCACCAAGTTCACGGAAGTGGGCTACGTGGGGCGGGACGTGGAATCCATGATTCGGGACCTGGTGCACATGGCCGTGGAGATGGTGCGCGAGGAGGAGCAGAAGCGCGTGCAGGAAAAGGCCGCCTATCTCGCGGAGGAGCGCGTGCTTGATCTTCTCCTGCCGCCTCTTTCCACGGAAACCGAGGCGGACATGTCTTCCACCAGGGAGCGCTTCCGGGAGAAGTTGCGCCGGGGAGAGCTCGACGAAAGATACGTGGAGATCGAGCTCTCGCAGCGCGCCGCCCCGATGGTGGAGGTCTTCGCCGCCGCGGGTCTGGAGGATCTGGAACAGCAGTTGCGCGACATGATGGGAAGCCTCTTCCCCAAGCGTCCCAAGCGCAAGCGCATGAAGGTCAAGGAGGCGCTTGAGCTCCTCAAGCAGGAGGAGGCCAACAAGCTCATAGACATGGACAAGGTCACCAAGGAGGCCATCCGGCGGGTGGAGACAAGCGGCATCATCTTCCTCGACGAGATAGACAAGATCACCGCGCGCGCCGGCACCGGAAGCGGGCCGGACGTCTCCCGCGAAGGCGTGCAGCGGGACCTCCTTCCCATCGTCGAGGGCACCACGGTGAACACCCGCTACGGCATGGTGCGCACGGATCACATCCTCTTCATCGCCAGCGGCGCGTTCCACGTGGCCAAGCCCTCGGATCTCATCCCCGAGCTCCAGGGGCGCTTCCCCATTCGCGTGGAGCTCGACCCCCTCACCGAGGAGGACTTCGTGCGCATCCTCACCGAGCCGGAAAACGCCCTCATCAAGCAGTACAAGGCCCTTCTCGAGACCGAAGGGGTGACGCTCGAGTTCACCCCCGAAGGGGTGCGGGAGATCGCGCGGATCGCCTTCGAGGTGAACGAACGCACGGAGAACATCGGGGCGCGGCGCCTCTACACGGTGATGGAGAAGCTCCTTGAGGACATCTCCTTCGAGGCCCCGGACGTGGCCCCCACCAAGGTCGTCATCACGGCGGAATACGTGCGCGAGAAGCTGGCCGGCATCGCCAAGGACCTCGATTTGAGCCGCTTCATCCTCTAGCCAGCTTTCCAAGCGTGGTCTCTTTTGGTATTGGAAAGGCAATTCGCCGCACAAGGAGGCCGCGATGGACGTGCAAGAACTGGTCCTTGAGATCGGCAAGAAAGCGAAGGCTGCTGCCAGAGAGCTGGCGTATCTCTCCACCGAGGTCAAGAACCGCGTCCTGAGGGACGTGGCGGAGAGACTGCGCGCGGAAAGGGCCTTTCTCCAGGAGGAGAACGAGAAGGACCTGGCGGCGGCGCACGAAAAGGGGCTTTCCGCCGCGCTGATAGATCGCCTCACCCTCTCGGACAAGGTCATCGAGGGCATGGCCCAGGGCCTTGAGGAGGTGGCGGCCCTTCCTGATCCCGTGGGGGAGGTGGTCAAGATGTGGCGTCGGCCAAACGGGCTGTGGGTGGGGCGCATGCGCATCCCCCTCGGCGTCATCGCCATGATCTACGAGAGCCGGCCCAACGTGACCATCGACGCCGCGGGTCTTTGCTTCAAGAGCGGAAACGCCGTCGTGCTCCGCGGCGGCTCCGAGGCCATAAACTCCAACCTGGCCCTGGCCCGGCTCTTCCAGGATGCCCTGGCTGCTGCCGGGGCGCCGGAAGGGGCCGTGCAGGTCATCCCCATCACCGACCGCGCGGCGGTGAACGAGCTCCTGAAGCTCGAAGACTACATTGATCTCATCATCCCCCGCGGCGGGGAAGGGCTCATCCGTTTCGTCACGGAGAACTCCCGCATCCCGGTGCTCAAGCACTACAAGGGGGTGTGCCACGTTTACGTGGACCGCTTTGCGGATCTCGACAAGGCGCGCCGCATTTGCTTCAACGCCAAGGTCCAGCGCCCCGGAGTCTGCAACGCCATGGAGACCATGCTCGTTCACGAGGCCGTGGCCAAGGAGTTCCTGCCGGACATGTGCGAGGAGTTCCGCGAGGCCGGGGTCGAGATCAGGGGTTGCGAGAAGACCCGGGAACTCGTCCCCTGGGCCAAACCCGCCACGGAAGAGGACTGGGAGGCCGAGTACCTGGACCTCATCCTGGCGGTGAAGGTGGTCAAGAGCTTCGACGAGGCCCTGGACCACATTGACCGCTACGGCTCCAACCACACCGAGAGCATCGTCACCGAAGACTATCAGCGCTCCCTGCGGTTCCTGCGCGAGGTGGACGCCTCCGTGGTCATGGTGAACGCCTCCACCCGTTTCAACGACGGCGGTCAGCTCGGTCTGGGCGCGGAGATCGGCATCTCCACCACCAAGCTCCACGCCTACGGACCCATGGCCCTTGAGGAGCTGACGACGCTCAAGTTCATCGTCTTCGGCGAAGGGCAGATCAGAGAGTAGGGCCTCGAGGTCCTTTGGTTCTCATGAAACGAATAGGCATCCTCGGCGGCACTTACGACCCCATTCATCACGGTCATCTCCGTGCCGCCGAGGAGGTGCGCGAGGACCTCGAGCTCGAAGAGGTCCTCTTCATCCCTGCCGGTCAGCCTCCGCACAAGCACCGGCCGGACCTCACCCCCTTTGCCTACCGCTTCGAGATGACCCGCTTGGCAGTCGAGGGCGTGCCGGGGTTCCGCGTCTCGGACATCGAGGGCCGGATGCCCGGGCCGTCGTATTCGGTCCGCACCCTGGAGAGACTGAGGGCCGAGCAACCGGCGGAGTACTTCTTCGTCCTCGGGCTCGACGCCTTTCTCGAGATAGAGACCTGGTTCGAGTACTGGCGTCTTCCCCGCCTGGCCCATCTGGTCGTCATCTCCCGCGGCTCCGACGGAGAGAGGGCCTTTCGCGAAAAGGCGCGGGAGGTCTTCCCCGAGGTGGTGGAAGAGGGGGGCTATCTGCGCCTGCCCGGGGCCTACACCCTGCGCTTCGTGCCGGTGACCCGGCTGGAGATCTCCTCCACGAACATCCGCCGGGCGGTCCGGCGCGGCCGCTCGATTCGGTTCCTCGTGCCCGAGAGCGTGCGCAGGTTCATCCTCACCCACGGCCTCTATCGCTAGTTTTTTCTGTTGCCGAGGACCCCGGTTTGGGTAAATTTTTCGCCGGATGCGAATCAAGCGCTTAGAGATCTACGGCTTCAAGTCCTTCCCCCAGCGCGTGGTCCTTCCCTTTCCCCCGGGCATCTCCGCCATCGTGGGGCCCAACGGTTCCGGGAAGAGCAACATCGTGGACGCCCTGCGCTGGATCCTGGGGGAACAGAACCCGCGTCTCCTGCGCGTGCGGGAGATGACGGACCTCATCTTCGCCGGGGAAAACGGCTATCGTCCGGAGTTCGCCGAGGTGTGCCTGGTCCTCGAGAACGAAGAGGGCGACCGTCTGCCCAAGTTCGCCGACCAGCCGGAGATCTCGGTGATGCGCCGTCTCTATCGCGACGGCACGAGCGAGTTCTTCATCAACAACCGGGCCTGCCGCCTGAAGGACATCGTCTACCTTTTCCTGGACACCGGGGCCCATGCGCGCGGCTACGGCATCATAGATCAGGGGCAGGTGGGGCAGTTCGTCGAGCAGTCTCCGCGGGAGAGGCGCCGGTTCCTGGAGGAGCTCGCGGGTATTGCCCGCTACAAGCTCAAGCGCGAGGAGACCGAGCGCCAGATCGCCCGCAGTCGGGAGAACCTGGCGCGCGTCCGGGACATCCTCGTGGAGGTGGAAGGGCGCCTGCGGGAGCTCGAAGAGCAGGCGGAAAAGGCCCGCGCCTTCCTGAAGCTCCAGGAGGAGGTGCGCGATCTCGAGCTCACGCGCCTCAACCGGCTCTTCCTCCAGGCGCGGGAGAAGCGTCGGGACCGCGAGGAGAAGCTCACCGCCTTGAGGGAGGAGCTCTCGCGTCTTTCCGCCGAGAGGGACCGTCTCCTCCCCGAGCGGGACGAAAGGCAGGCCCGCCTCGAGCTCCTGAGGGAGGCCATCGAGGAGATCGAAGGACGCCTGCGCGAAAGGGAGGCCCTCCTCGAAAAGAAGGAAGAGGAGTTCCGGAAGCTCCTCCAGGAAGAGGCGCAGCTCGCCCGCCAGCTCGCCCAGCTCGAAGGCCAGCTCTCCGGTCATCTGGAGCGCCTGAAGGCCCTGAAGAACAGGCTGGCGGAGGTGAGGGAGGAGCGCGAGGAGGCCGAGGCCGAGATCGCGCGCAAGGAAAAAGAAGTCCGGGAGCGGAAGGAGGCCAACCGGGCCCTCTTCGAGGGCAAGAAGGCGCTTGAGGCCGAGGTCAAGGCCCTCAAGGACGAGCTGATCTCGCTCAGGCACGCCGAGCGGAACCGGGAGCAGGAAAAGAAGCGCCTCGAAGAGGAGCTAGCGCGCCTGCGCGCGGAAAGGGAAAAGATAGAGGCCGAGAAGGAGGCCCTTTCCCGAAAGCGCGCCGCCCTGGCGGAACAAAGGGACCACCTGGCGCGCGAGAAGGAGGCCCTCCTCCGGGAAAAGCAGGCCCTGCAGGAGGAAAAGCGCAACCTTTCGGCCTCCCTCGAAGAGACCCAGGCGGAGGTTTCCGCCCATCAGGAAGACGTGCGGCTTCTGCGCCTGAGGGCCAAGGAGCTCTCCGAGGAGATCCGCTGGCTCAAGTCCCTCTTCTCCGAGAGGAAGAAGTCCGAAGCCATCGGGGTCCTTGAGCAGGCCAAGATAGACGTTCGGCCGCTCTTTGAGGTCGTGCGCCTGGCGCCGGAGGAGGAGCACCTGGCAGAACTCGCCTTCCCCGAGCTACTCGAAGCCCTCTGGATCCCCGAGGAGGGAGACCGCGAGAAGGCCCTCTCCCTGCTCACCGGTGCGCGCCTTTCGGCCTATCTCTTCTTCGGTGACGATCCCGCCGAGTTCTTGCGGCGCAGGGTCTCCGGTCTCGAGCTTGCCGACCGGCTCCCCCTCCGCCCGGCGGGTCGGGTGGTCACCGAGGAGGGGCACCTCGCGGAGCCCGACGGCCTGGTGCACCTCCGCGGGGAGGGGACCCCTGCGCTCTTGAGCAAGCGCCGCGAGCTGGAGGCCAAAGAGGAGGAGCTTGCGCGCGTGAAGGGCGAGCTCCGCGAAAAGGAGGAGGCCCTGCGCGCCCTCGAGGAAAGGCTTGCGGAGCTCAGGGACCGACAGAAGCAGGTCTCAAAGAGGGAGAAGGAGCTCGAACGGGCTCTCAAGGCGGTGAGCGAGCGGCTCTCCCGCCTAGGGCTCGAAGAGGAGAGGTTGCACCAGAAAGAGGAGTTCCTGCAGGAGAAGGAGCAGGACCTGGCGAGCAGGGAAGAAGGTCTCAAGAAGCGCCTTTCAACCCTGGACGAGGAGCTTCGGGGCCTGAGGCGTCGTCTCGAAGAGCTGAGCCCCCGTCTCCGGCGCCTGGAAGACGAGCTGCGCCTGCGCGAAAAGGAGATAAAGGCCGCCCTGGCCGAGGTGAGGGCCCTTGAGCTTTCCGTTTCCGCCACCAGGGAGAGGCTCAAGCGGGCGCTGAAGGAAGAGGAGAGGCTCCTCAAGGAAGAGAAGCGCCTGGCTCAGGAGGTGGAAAGGCTCAGGCTGAAGCAGCAGGAGCTTCAGGAAAGATGGAAGCGCTTCAAGGAGAAGCTCACCGCCCTGAGGGAAGAGCTCGAGAGAGAGAAAGAGGAGCTCAGCCGCCAGCGGGAGGAGCTTGACCGCAAGCGGGAGGAGTACCAGCGCCTGGAGGGCGAACTGCGGGGTTTGCTCGCGCGCCTGGAAGAGCTCGAGGGCGAGATCTCCCGCCGGGAAAGGAAGATCCATCGCCTGGAGGTGGATCTGGCGGAGCTCGAGCTCACCCTGCGGCATCTCTCCGATCAGGCGGAAGAGAGGTTTTCCGCCACCCTTCCCCTGGACGAGGAGCCCGTGTCGTATCCCCTGCCGGAGCTCGAAAAGCGCCTCAAGGAGCGGAAACAGGAGCTTTCCGCCTTCGGCGTGGTCAACCTGGCGGCGATTGAGGAGCTCGAGAAGGTGCGCGAGAGGCATCGTTTCCTCCTCGAGCAGAAGGCCGATCTCGAGAAGGCCCTGGACGACCTGGCCGCGGCGGTGAAGCAGATCAACCAGACCTGCCGCGAGAGGCTGCGCGAGGCCCTCAAGGCCGCCAACGAAAAGCTCGCCCTGGTCTTTCCCCTGCTCTTTCCCGGAGGGCACGCGGAGCTGCGCTTCACCGAGGCCGACGATCCGCTCGAAGCCGGTCTCGACCTCCTCGTGCGCCTGCCGGGAAAGCCGATCAGGCACCTGGCCATGCTCTCCGGAGGCGAGAAGGCCCTCACCGCCCTGGCGGTGCTGTGCGCCTTCTACCTGGTGAAACCCGGTCCGTTCTGCGTGCTCGACGAGGTGGACGCCCCGCTGGACGAGGCCAACACGGAACGCTTCAACCATCTCCTCCAGGAGCTGGTCAAGCACTCCCAGATCATTCTGGTCACCCACAACAAGAGGGTGATGGAGGTGGCCCACGCCCTCTTCGGCGTCACCATGGAGGAGAAGGGCGTCTCCAAGATCGTCAGCGTGAAGCTCACCTGAGCGTTTTTCCCTCTCGAGGGGAGCCAAGAGCCCCAAAATCTGTTATGTCAGACGGAGATTTTGCACGGGAGGAGAGCTTGAGACTGCACTTCTTGGGCACGGGCGGCTCGGAAGGTATCCCGTGCCTCTCCTGTTCCTGCGGGCACTGCGAGATCGCGCGCCAAAACCCGTCCCTGCGCCGTTACCCCACTTCTCTGCTCCTCCTGAACGAGGAGAACGAGGGCCTCCTCGTGGACGCGGGCACGGACGTCAACCGCCATCTGGAAGACGTCCGGTTGCAGGGCGTGGCCTTAACCCACTGGCACGCGGATCACTGGACGGGCCTTCCCCGCCTGAGCTGGACGCCGCGCCCGTTGCCTCTGATGTGCCCGGAGCCGGAGAGGGCAGGCGAGTTCCTGAAAAAGGGCCTGGTGCCCCTCAGGAAGGAGCCCTTTTCCGAGGAGAGATGGGGGCCGTTTCGCCTCTGGTCCCTCCCGCTTCGCCATTCCGTGCCCACCTGGGGCTATCTGGTGGAGGACGACACAAGCGGGCACTCCGTAGCGCTCCTCTGGGACACCAAGGGGCTTCCCGCAGAGAGTCTGCGCTTCTTGCAGGACCGTCGGCCGAGTCTCGCGGTGGTGGACGCCACCTATCCGCCGGGCACCGAGGCCCGGAACCACAACAACGTGGGTGAAGCCGTGGAGCTCGGCTTGCAGGTGGCCCGGGAGGTCTTCCTCACCCACTTTTCCCATCAGAACTGGCCGCCCTTCAGGCTCGAGGACTTCCTCGCCCTGCGCTATCCCTCAGAGGCCGTGGCCCTGGCCTACGACGGCCTGAAACACGACCTTTCCTATCCCCTGGGCCTTTCCCTGCGGGATGATTGGGCGCGGGCCGTAAAGCCCTAGTCCTTGTCGCGGCCGTAGACGTCCTCGAAGCGCACGATGTCGTCTTCTCCGAGATACTCTCCGTTCTGCACCTCGATTATCTCGAGCGGGATCTTTCCCGGATTCTCCAGACGGTGCTTGGTGGACTTGGGCACGTAGGCGGACTCGTTCTCGTGCAGGAACCTCTCCTCGTCGCCGATGAGCACCTTGGCCGTGCCCCGCACCACGACCCAGTGCTCGGAGCGATGGTAGTGGAGCTGAAGGCTGAGCCGCGCGCCGGGTTTGACCACGATGCGCTTGATCTTGTAGCGCGGGCCCTCTTCGAGCACGGTGTAGCTGCCCCAGGGGCGATAGGTGGTCACGTGTTCCACGGCTTCCGGATACCCCCGCGCCTTGAGCTCCTTGACGAGCTGGTTGACCTTCTGGGTCTCGCCGCGCTTGACGATGAGCAGGGCGTCGGGCGTGTCTATGACCAGGCAGTCCTCCAGGCCGATGGTCGAGATGAGTCGGCGCTGGCCGAGGACGAGGGAGTTCTTCGTTTCCATGGTGATCACCCGGCCCTGGGTGACGTTTCCGTTTTCGTCCTTGTCGAGGATGTCGAAGAGGGCGTCCCAGGAGCCGATGTCGTTCCACTGCAACGAAAGGGGCACGGTGGCCACGCGCGCCGAGCGCTCCATGAGGGCGTAGTCCACGGAGATGTCGGGCATCTTCGCAAACTGCTCGGTCATCGCGGAAAAGCCCCGGGTGTAGAGCTCGTGGATCTCCGGGGCGTGCTGGGCGAGCTCCTCCTCGAAGGTCTGGCGCGAGAAGAGGAAGATGCCCGCGTTCCAGTAATAGCCGCCCTCGGCGAGATAGGCCTTGGCGGTCTCGAGGTCCGGCTTCTCGGTGAACCGGTCCACCCGATAGGCCTCGATGGAGGTCTCCAGGGGTTCGCCACGCTTGATGTATCCGTAGCCCGTTTCCGGACGATGCGGTTTGACCCCGAAGGTGACCAGGAACCCCTGGTTGGCCACCTCTTCCGCGGCCTGCACGCAACGGGCGAACTCTTCGTCCGGCTGGATGAGATGGTCCGAGGGGCAGATGAGGAAGGTCTCCTCCGGCGCACACTTGAGGACCTCGGCGGCGTAGCGCAGACCGTAGGCAATGGCCGGGGCCGTGTTGCGCCCGCAGGGCTCGCAGAGCAGATGGAAGCCCTCTATCTCGGACAGATGGTCCATCACGTGGAACTTGTAGTCCTCCCCGGTGATGATGATGAGGTCCTCCGGGGCGAGGAACTTGAGGAGCCGGTCGGCGGTTTGCTGAATGAGGGAGCGGTCTCCGTTGAGCTTGAGGAACTGTTTGGGATACGCCTTGCGCGAAGAGGGCCAGAGGCGCGTTCCGGAGCCGCCAGCAAGGATGATGCCTTTCATCAGCGTCCTCCTTCCGGGTTTTTGAGGGGTGGTTGTCCGGTGGATTCGAGCACGGACTGCCAGAAGCGGCTTCTCAGGTTGATGCGCTTGCGTTTCTTGATGGCCGCTGAAAGGGGCACGTGAACGTAGCGGTCGTTGAGATAGCTCACCATCAGTCCGGTCTTTCCGGCCATGCCCGCGTGGACGGCGTACTGCCCGAGGAAGCCGCAATAGATGCGGTCGTCCACGATGGCCGGAACACTGCGGATGATGTAGCTCGGGTCAATGTAGCGCATGTAGATCTCTATCCCCTTGCTGGTGAAGTACTCCTTGATGCGGTCCCTCAGGAACTTGCCGATGTCGCCGAGCTTGAGGTTCCCGGAGGGGTCGTATTCGGGTTTTTCCGGTTGGACGTATTTCTGCCCGGCGCCCTCGGCCACCACGATGACCGCGTGCCTCCTTTCGGCCAGCCGCTTTTCCAGGGCGGCAAGCAGCCCGTAGGGGCCTTCGAGGTCGAAGTCGTCCTCGGGGATGAGGCAGAAGTTTACCTCTTTGCGCGCGAGAGTGGCGGCTGCGGCGATGAAGCCCGAGTAGCGCCCCATGACCTTCACCAGCCCGATGCCGTTGGGCACGGCGATGGCCTCGGTGTGGGCGCACCTGATGGCCTGACAGGCCATTTCCACCGCGGTGTCGAAGCCAAACGTCTTCGAGATGAAGTAGATGTCGTTGTCAATGGTCTTGGGCACCGCGACCACGGAGATCTTGAGCTGGCGGCGGGCGATCTCCTCCTTGATCTTGTTGGCCGCGCGGAAGGTCCCGTCTCCGCCGATCATGAAGAGCAACTGGACGTTCAGGCGTTCGAGGGCGTCCACGATCTCGTCAATGGGCTGGTGCCCTCTCGAGGTGCCGAGGATCGTGCCCCCCAGTTCGTGGATGTTTGAGACCACCTCCGGGGTGAGCTCGAGTATCTCGTGGCCGTACTTGGGGATGAACCCCTGGAGCCCGTAGCGAATGCCGAAGATGTGCCGGATGCGGTAGGAATAGTAGAGGGTGAAGACGATGGACCGGATGACGTCGTTTATCCCCGGGCAGAGTCCTCCGCAGGTCACGATGGCGGCCCTGGTCTTCGAGGGGTCGAAGTAGATCTTGGGGCGAGGTCCGGCTACTTCGAGCGTGGGCGGGAGCTTGCCCTCGGCCAGGCACTTCTTGAGATATTCCTCGGAGAGGCGCAGACTCACGCGCATCTCGTCGGTCACGTAGCACAGCTCTTCCTTGCGCAAGGGGTTGTCCACCTTGCAGGGGCCGAGATTTTCGATGGTCAGATCGAAATCCTCGGTGATTTCGTCAATCATTTCGAGATAGCAAGATTCCATTTTCGGACCTCCTCACCTTATCCGGTTTTGTCTTTTCCCAGGATCTCCCTGAGGGCCTCAAGCGCCTCGGGGAAGAGGAAACGGTATCCAGCCTCGAGAAGGCGCCGGGGGCGCGCCTTGACCCCGCCGGTGACCACGCGGGCCATCTCTCCGAAGAGGAGATGGAGCACGAAGGCCGGGACCGGGAGGAAGGCCGGACGTCCGAGGGCCTTTCCCAGGAGCTTGGCAAACTCTTTCTGACGCACGATCCCCGGGGAGACGAAGTTGAAGGGCCCGCGCAGGTCGTCCCTCTTGACGAGGAAGAGGGCGGCTTCCGCCACGTCCTTCACGTGGATCCACGGGAACCATTGCTTGCCGGAACCAATGGGTCCTCCCAGCCCGAACTTGAAGGCCGGAAGCATCTTGGAGAGCGCGCCTCCGCCGCGGCCCAGGACCACGCCGAACCGCATGAGACACACCCGGAGCCCGAACTTTTCCCCGGTGAGGGCCTCGGCCTCCCAGGCGCGACAGACCTCCGCCAGGAAGTCGCTGCCTGCGGGGCTCTCCTCGCTCACTTCCTCCTCCCCCCTGTGGGCTCCGTAGTATCCCACGGCAGAGGCGTTCAGCAGGATGCGGCCGTTTCCGCTGGCCAGAGCCTCCACCACCCTCTTGGTGGATTCCAGGCGCGTGCGAAGGATCTCCTTCTTGTATTCCGGGGTCCAGCGGGCAAAGATGTTGGCTCCGGTGAGGTTGACGGCCACCTGGCACTCCGAGGCCTTGGCCTGCCAGGGACCGGGCTGGGTGGGGTCTCCGAGGATGATCTCCACTCCCGCGGGCAGGGTCTCGATCTTGCGCTCGTTTCTGACCAGCGCCTTTACGTCCCAACCATCTTCGAGGAAACGCTCGATGACGTGGGGACCGATGAACCCGGTTCCGCCAGCGATAAAGAGTTTCAAATCCCGCCTCCCATCCCTGCGCGTAGAAAGACCTTGATCTTCAAGCGGGCAAACATTTAAAATCTCCGCACTATGCTATCACAAATGTTGGGGTCGGTGACACTCTTCATCAAGAATCTTTGTCTCCTCCTGGCGGACATCGGCCCGTATTTCCTGATCGGTCTCTTCGTGGCGGGGGTGGTGCGCGTCTATCTCCCTCAGGAGAGCCTCCGCCAGCATCTCGGGGGCCGGGGGCTGGCGGCCATCTTCAAGGCCGCTCTCCTGGGTCTTCCCCTGCCCCTGTGCTCCTGCGGGGTCCTGCCCGTGGCCATCTCCCTCTATCGGCACGGCGCGGGTCTTCCGGCCACTCTCGCCTTTCTCGTGGCCACGCCCCAGACCGGGGCGGACGCCATCCTCATCACCCTGGGGCTCTTCGGTCCGGTGTTCACCCTGGCCTACGCACTTTCGGCC
>JAADCO010000026.1 GCA_013154385.1 Thermodesulfobacteriota bacterium | reverse complement strand
CTCCTGGCCCCTTGAGCTTACTTGTTGGCCAGCTTCTCCCGGTAGGCCTTGAGCCTTTCCCGGAGCTTTTCGTCGCTGAGGGCGAGTATCTCCACGGCCAGCATGGCCGCGTTCTTCGCCCCGTTGATGGCCACCGTGGCCACGGGGATGCCCGGAGGCATCTGCACGGTGGAGAGGAGGGCGTCCATCCCGCCCAGGGTGCCGGCGGCAATGGGCACGCCGATCACCGGAAGCGTGGTCTCCGAGGCCAGGGCGCCGGCCAGATGGGCGGCCAGCCCCGCGCCGGCGATGATGACCTTGATGCCCCTTTCCTCGGCTTCGCGGGCGAACTTGCGGACCTTGTCCGGCGTGCGATGGGCCGAGGCCACCATCACCTCGAAGGGCACGTCGAATTCCTTGAGGATCTCTTCGGCCCCGCGCATGATGTCCTGATCCGAGCGGCTGCCCATGAGGATGGCCACCTGCGCGGGACGCAGATGCTTGAGGGCCTTGGCGCCGATGTCCGTGCGATAGTAGACCCCGTCCCAGTAGATCTTGGAGACGGCCTCGTAGGCGCGCTCGATGGCCTCGGGAATGTCCTTGCCCAGGGCCGTCACCCCGAGCACGCGGCCCCCGGCGGTGACGTAGCCCCGACCGCGCCGGGCCGTGCCCGCGTGAAAGACCTTCACGTCCTTCATCTTGGCCACCTGGGAGAGGCCGCGGATGAGTTTCCCCTTTTCGTATTTTCCGGGGTAGCCCTTGCTCGCCATGACCACGCAAACCGCGGCCCGCGGATCTATCTCGAGCTCTTTTTCCGCAAGCCTTCCCTCCATGGCGGCCTGGATGAGCTCGGCGAGATCGCTCTTGATGCGCATCATCAGGGGCTGGCACTCCGGGTCGCCGAAGCGGCAGTTGAATTCGAGCACGTAGGGTTTGCCGTCGCTGATCATGAGGCCGCCGTAGAGGACCCCCTTGTAGGGGATGCCCTCCTTGGCCAGGGCCTTGATCACCGGGCGCATGATGGTCTCCATGATCTCTTCGGAGAGCCGCTCCGTGACCACCGGCGCCGGGGAATAGGCGCCCATGCCCCCGGTGTTCGGTCCGCGGTCGCCGTCGAGAAGCGGCTTGTGGTCCTGCGAGGTGGGAAGGGGAAGGAGGGTCTCGCCGTCGGTGATGACCATGAAGGAGGCCTCTTCCCCGAAGAGGCAGTCTTCGATGACCACGCGGTTTCCGGCCTCACCAAAGGCCTTGTCAATCATGATCTTCTTTATGGCGTCGCGGGCCTCGTCCACCGTGCGGCAGACGATGACCCCCTTGCCCGCGGCCAGACCGTCGGCCTTGACCACGATGGGGGCGCCTTTCTTCTCCACGTAGGCCATGGCGGCTTCGGGGTCGTCGAAGACCTCGAAGTCCGCGGTGGGGATGCCGTATTTGGCCATGAGCTCCTTGGCAAAGACCTTGCTGCCCTCGATCTGGGCGGCCTTGGCCGAGGGGCCGAAGATCTTTAGGCCGCGCTCCTCGAAATAGTCCACGATGCCCTTGGCCAACGGGTCTTCCGGGCCGACGATGGTCACGTCAATGCCCTTTTCCTCCACCAGGTTGGCCAGGGCCTCGAAGTCCGTAGCCGCGATGGGATGACACTCGGCGTCCTGAGCGATACCGGCGTTACCCGGGGCACAGTAGACCTTCTCCACCAACGGGCTTTGGGCCAGCTTCCAGCACAGGGCGTGCTCCCGGCCTCCGCCTCCAACCACGAGGACCTTCATGGCTCCCTCCTTCGCGCCAAAAATTTTTCAAGGACCGATCCTAGAAGACCCGTCCTCGGCGGTCAAGCGCTGAACTTTTGAGTCTTGAGCAAAACTTTACAAATTTGTCACCCTTTCTTTTCAGCTTTGTCCATTTATAATTGGGCGGCATGAAAGAGGCGAGACCACAGCCCTCGGCCCGGCAGATCGAAGAGCTCGCCTGCCTCTACGAGGTGGCGCGCACGCTGTCGAGCTCCCTCAACATGCGCCAGGCCCTGGAGGAGATCCTGGCCATCCTCGCGGAGCGGCTCGACATGCGCCGGGGGACCATCACCATCTTCAACCCCCGCACCAAGGAGATCCAGATCGAAGTGGCCCACGGCCTTACGGCCGAGGCCCGGAAGAGGGGCCGCTACCGCCTCGGCGAGGGCATCACCGGCCAGGTGGTGGCCACGGGCCAGCCCATCATCGTGCCCCTCATCAAGGACGACCCCAGGTTCTTGAACCGCACGCGAAGCCGCGGGGCCATCGAGAAGGAGCAGGTCTCCTTCATCTGCGTGCCCATCAAGAGCGGGGCCAAGGTCCTCGGCACCCTTTCCGTGGATCGCCTCTTTGCCGACCACGTCTCGCTCGAAGAAGACGTCCGCTTCTTGACCATCATCTCCGGGCTCATCGCCCAGACCGTGGCCAACATCCAGGCCATCCAGGAGGAGCGTGAAAGGCTCCTTGAGGAGAACCGGCGCCTGAAGCGCGAGCTCAAGGGCAAGTACAGCCTCGAGAACTTCATCGCCTTAAGCTCCCGCATGCGCGAGGTCATCGAGATGATCGAGCGCGTGGCCCCGAGCCCGGCCACCGTGCTCTTGCGCGGGGAGTCCGGCACGGGAAAGTCCCTCATCGCGCGCCTCATCCACTACAACAGCCCGCGGGCCGAAGGGCCCTTCGTCACCGTGGCCTGCACCGCGCTTCCGGAAAACCTCATCGAAAGCGAGCTCTTCGGCTACGAAAAGGGGGCCTTCACCGGGGCGCTCTCCCGCAAGCCGGGGCTCTTCGAGCAGGCCTCCGGGGGGACCATCTTCCTCGACGAGATCGGGGACCTTCCCCTGAACCTCCAGGCCAAGCTCCTCCACGTCATCCAGGAAAAGGAGTTCTACCGCGTGGGCGGGACCAAGCCGGTCAAGGTGGACGTGCGCATCATCACCGCCACCAACCGCAACCTCGAGGAGCTCCTCGAAAAGGGCCTCTTTCGGGAGGACCTCTACTATCGGCTGAACGTCTTTCCCATCTACGTGCCGCCCTTGCGGGAGCGGCCCACGGACATCATCCCTCTGGCCGAGTTCTTCCTCGAGAAATACAGCCAGCGCTACGGCAAGGAGATCAAGCGCCTCTCCTCACCGGCCATTGATCTCCTCGTCCAGTATCACTGGCCGGGAAACGTGCGGGAGCTCGAAAACGTCATCGAGCGCGCGGTGATCGTCTGCGACGAGGAGGTCATCCGCAGCTATCATCTGCCCCAGAGCCTCCAGACCGCCGAGAGCTCCGGCACCCACGCCCGCAAGAGCCTGGCCCAGGCGGTGAAGAACCTCGAGATGGAACTCATCATCGAGGCCCTCAAGGAGACCCGCGGCAACCAGAGCGAGGCCGCGCGCCTCCTTGACACGAGCCTCCGCATCCTCAACTACAAGATCAGGAAATACGGCATCAACCCCAAGGCTTTTAAGGTTTCCCCAAAGGGTGTTAAATAGGCCAAGGTCTGGCCTTCTGAGTCTTTTTGGCGACAAATCCCTCAAGGCCATCGAGAAGAGACCTATAGATTGATGATTACGGAGAGGGTGTCGAGGTTGTCCGAACCCAAGTTGTCCGAACCCAAAGAACTGAAAAGCGACTGGCAGCAAAGAGAGCTCTTTGCCCTGGAGGCTCCGAAGCCCAAGATCATCCCCCGTTCCGAGCATCCCATCTCGCGCAAGAACATCTCGCGCGAGGCGTTGAAGGTCCTCTATCGCCTGAAGGACGCGGGGCATCTGGCCTATCTCGTGGGTGGAAGCGTGCGCGACATGCTCCTCGGGCTCAAACCCAAGGACTTCGACGTGGGCACGGACGCGCGTCCCGAGGAGATCCGGCGCCTCTTCCGCTGGAGCCGCATCATCGGCCGGCGCTTCCGCCTGGTGCACGTCTACTTCCGCGGGGGAAAGTTCATCGAGGTGGTCACCTTTCGCGGCCCGGAGACCGCGGAGGAAGACGGTCTCGAAGTCTTCGGCACCCCTTACGAAGACGCCTTCCGGCGGGACATCACCATCAACGCCCTCTTCTACAACATCGCCGACTACACGATCATCGACTACGTGGGCGGCATGGAGGATCTTAAGGCCGGGATCATCCGGGTCATCGGGGACCCGGACCAGCGCTTCATCCGCGACCCGGTGCGCATGATGCGGGCCATCCGGCACGCGGCGCGCATTGGTTTCACCATCGAGGAGCGCACCTGGGAGGCCATCCTGCGCCATCACGAAAAGATCATGCTCTGCGCCCCGATGCGCGTGCGCGACGAATGGCTGAAAGACGTCCTCGGCGGCTGGTCGGCCCCGTGGGCCGAGCTCATGTGGAAGAGCGGGCTCTTCGAGGAGGTCTTTCCCGCCTACGGCAAGGTCCTTGCGCGCGCCAGCCAAAAGGACCGCCGCTTCTTCTTCCGCCTCCTGGCGGAGATGGACCGCAAGGTGAAGAAGGGCCGCTTCTCCGAGGCCCAGGCCCTGGCCCTTTTCCTCTATCCCTTCCCCGTGAGCTCCGGGCGTCTGCCCCGGGTGCCGGAGCGGGCCGGGCGTCCCTACGAGCTCCTGCGCCAGGAGATGAAAAAGGTCTTCTATCCCTACGACTTCAAGAAGGAACTCTTCGAAAACACCCTCCAGCTCCTGGCGAGCGTCTGGCCCCTCAAGTATCACCTCCTCATGGGCAACTCCATCCCGCGGCGTTTGTCTCGCAAGAGTTATTTCGAAGAGGCCCTGGCGGTGACGGAAGTCATCCTTAAATTAGAGAAAGAACTCCTTGGTATCGAAGCTCCGAGACGACGGCGTCGCCGCCGGAGGAGGCCCCATGCCTGACTATCAGCGAAGCTTGGGTTTTCGGTTCTTGCAGGAGACCAAACACGACCGCCTGGAGCTCCTTTCCCGGAAGAGGGAAAACATTGCTCCGGCTCCGTGGTTCAAGACCTATCCTGACGCGAGGCGTCATCCCTTGCCGCGCCCGCGCTTTGGGCCGGAAAACTTCTGGGAGGCCCTCATCAGGCGTCGTTCCGTGCGGCGTTATCTGCGCACGCCTCTGTCCCTCGAGGACCTCTCCCTCCTTCTCTTCGCCGCGCAGGGCATCACCGGCGAGGTGGGGCGCTATCTTCTGCGCACCGCGCCCTCTGCCGGGGCCCTCTATCCC
>JAADCO010000089.1 GCA_013154385.1 Thermodesulfobacteriota bacterium | reverse complement strand
GCCAACGTCCAGGTGCTGGGGGTCTTTGACTTCCGGCTCACGGACAAGATCGCCTTTGCCCTCGACGCCCTGGGATGTCAGCGGGCCCTCGTGGTCTTCGGGGAGGACGGCTACGACGAGTTCGTGGTCACGGGTTCCACCAAGGTCTCGGAACTGCGCGACGGCCGCATCACCACCTACTACGTCGATCCCGAGGACGTGGGGCTTGAGCTCTGCGAAGATCCGGAGGAACTGCGCGGAGGCGACGCCCAGGAGAACGCCCGCATCATCCGGGAGATCTTGGCGGGCAAGGACGACAGCCCCCGTCGCGACATGGTGGCCTTGAATGCCGGAGCCGTCTTCTACGCCGCCGGCCAGACCATTGATCTCAAGGCCGGCGTGAAGAAGGCCCTCGAGGTCATCGCCTCGGGCAAGGCCCTCGACAAGCTCGAGGAGCTCGTGGCCTTCAGCCAGCGGCACACGCAATAATGCGCTTCAAGCTCTCCGGTCATCGCCTCTTCGGCCACCCCGCCTCGCTGGTAATCGCTTCCTTTGCCCTGGCGGATCTGGTGGGGACCCTCCTTCTGCTCCTCCCCTGGATGCATCGCCAACCCATCTCCCTGCTCGACGCCTTCTTCACGTCCACCTCGGCGGTGTGCGTCACCGGCCTCACCGTGGTCAACACCGCCGAAGCCTTCACCCGCCTGGGGCAGACGGTCATCCTCGCCCTCATCCAGCTCGGCGGCCTGGGCGTGATGACCTTCTCCATCCTCATCGCCCTGGGCTTCAAGAAAGGTCTCGGCCTCCAGAGCCGGCTGGTGATCCAGGAATCCTTCCTCCCTTACGGCCCGGCGGATCTTCGCGATCTCCTGCGCACCATCTTCCTCTACACGTTCTTCGTCGAGGGGCTTGTCTCCGCCTTCCTCTTCGTCTGCTTCCTCATGCGCTTTCCCCTGGGAGAGGCGGTTTTCCACGCCGTGTTCCACTCGGTCTCGGCCTTCTGCAACGCCGGGTTCTCCACCTTTCGCGAGGGGCTCGTTCTCTATCAGCACAGCTTCTTCGTGCCGAGCCTCATCATGCTCACGGTCTTTTTGGGAAACACCGGTTTTCCCGTGGCCTACGAGCTGAGCAACCGTCTCCGCCGGCGTCAGAGGCGCTTTTCCCTGCACTTCAAGCTCACCCTCTTCACCCATCTCTTCCTGCTCGGTCTGGGGACCGTGGTGCTGCTCGCCTCGGAGTGGCGGGCGGCCTTTTCCCATTTCCCCGTGTGGCTCAAGTTCCTCTCCGCCCTCTTCCACAGCGTGAGCGCGCGCACCGCGGGCTTCAACACCGTGGACATGGCCCGGTTCTCCGAACACGGCCTTTACTTCATCACCCTCCTCATGTTCGTGGGGGCCTGTCCGGGTTCCACCGGCGGAGGCATCAAGACCACCACCGCCGCCGTGATCTGGGCCGCGGCCCTAAGCCGCCTGAGGGGCTATCTCCACACCGTGGCCTTCAAGCGCACCATCCCCGAGCTTCAGGTGGGAAAGGCCATGACGCTTCTCGTCACCGCGGTGACCGCGGTGGTGCTCATGCACTTTCTCCTCACCTACGCCGTGCCGAGCTTCCCCTTCTATCAGGCCCAGGGGGAGTTCCTGGCCACGCTCTTTGAGGTGGTCTCGGCGCTGGGCACCGTGGGGCTTTCCACGGGCATCACCTCCTCGCTGCACCCTCTCGGGAAGCTGCTCATCATCGTGGCCATGTTCCTGGGGCGGGTGGGGCTCCTTTCCATGCTCTCCGTGCTCTCCCGCGTCCAGCGCCCCAAACCCTATTTTTACGCCCAAGAAGAGGTTATGGTGGGGTAAGCCATGGCTCGATTCGTCGTCATCGGTCTCGGAAAGTTCGGCTACTACCTGGCCAAGACCCTGGCCGAGGAGAAGCAGAGCGTGCTCTGCATTGATCGCGACGAAAGCCTGGTGGAGGAGATCAGCGAGTTCGTCTCCGAAGCCGTGGTGGGAGACGCCACGCGCAAGGACGTGCTGCGCGGGCTGGGCATCCCGGAGGCCGAAAAGGTCGTCGTGGCCATCGGGGAGCTCTCGGCAAGCGTTCTCATCACCCTCTATCTGCGCGAGCTGGGAGCCAAGTTCATCCTGGCCAAGGCCCTCGACGAGGACCACGCGCGCATCCTCTCGCTGGTCGGCGCCGATCAGGTCGTCCTCCCCGAGAGGGACTCCGCCATCCGGGAGGCCCAGGCGCTCATCACCCCGAACATCGTGGACTTCCTGCCGCTGCTCCCCGAGTTCTCCGTGGCCAAGATAGACCCTCCGCCGGAGTTCATAGGCAAGAGCCTCAAAGAGCTCGACATGAGGCGCAAGTACCACGTCTACGTCATCGCCATCCGGAACAAGATCACCAACCGCATCCTCATCTTGCCCCCGGCGGAGCACGTCATCGAGAAGGACGAGGAGCTCTTTCTCCTGGGGAAAAAGGAGCACCTCGCGCGCTTCACCAAAGCCTGAAATAAACCTGAACCATATTTTCAATTGGACTGGTCTTAATTCGTTAGCCTGGTGGGCTTAGAGGGCCAAAAGCCTCCTTTACTCGGAAATTCGGTATCTAAGAGAGAAGAACGGTTTGTAGCGGGCCTTAAAGGGCTTTGACAAATTCCCCCCGCCAGCAGTATGGACCTTCCAAGGTTCAGTTGCCGGTCTTTTTGTGAGTTTTTTTCCAAAATTTCTGGGAAGGAGGTTTCCTGAGATGTTTTCTCAACGTAGATGGATTTTGTTCCTCGGCTTCTTGGTCTTTATCCTCTTGGCAGGCGCTGCCTATCTTTGGGCCCAAGAACCGCACAGCGTAGCCGAGGCGGCCAAGGAAGCCGTCCAGGAAATGGAGGCACAATCATCGGGCATTTGCTGGTGGCTCTGGCCCATCATCTTGTTCGGCTTCACCTTCATCATCGGGATCATCGCTCCCCTCTCCGGAGTGGGCGGCGGCGTGCTCTTCGTGCCTCTGTCCACGGCTTTTTTCCCCTTCAGCGTAGACTTCATTCGAGGCGCGGGTCTCATCATGGCCCTTACCAGCGCGCTCTCCGCTTCGCCCCAGTTCATCCGTAAGGGGTTGGCCAACATCCGCATCATGGCCCCGCTGGTGTGCGTGTCCATGGTGACCTCGATCCTCGGCGGAATCGTGGGGCTCTGGATCACCAACGCCTTTCCCGCTGGTAAGCACTACATCACCATCGCCCTGGGTCTGGTGCTCCTGCTCATCTTCTTCGTCATGCTCACCTCGAAGAAGGTCGAGTTCCCCGAGGTCAAGGAACAGGACCCGCTCTCCAAGGCGCTCGCCCTTTCCGGTAGCTGGTTCGAGCCCACCCTGGGCAAGGTCATCGAGTACAAGCTCACGCGTCTTCCTCTTGGTCTGGTGTGCTTTGCGGCGGTGGGCTTCATCGCGGGAATGTTCGGTCTCGGTGCCGGATGGGCCAACGTCCCGGTGCTCAACCTCATCATGGGTGCGCCCATCAAGGTAGCCGTGGCCACCAGCATGACCATCATCGCTCTCAACGATGCCGCTGCCGCCTGGATCTATCTGGCCAAGGGCGCGGTTCTTCCCCTGATCGTCGTGCCCTCGGTTATCGGTATCTCCCTCGGCGCCCGAATAGGAGCAAAGCTGGCGGTGAAAGCCAAGCCCGCTTTTGTTAAGATTCTCGTTATGGGCATCATGCTCCTGGCGGCGGCTTTGAACATCGTCAAAGGCCTCAAGGGCCTCCACATCATCTAAGGAGGGAAGAAAATGGCGGACAAGAACCAGGAAGTCTACGTCGATCCGGCCAATTTGATCTTTGCGCGGGCCATGGAAATAGTCACCTACATCGGCATCGCCGTGATGATCGTCTTCGGCCTTCTCTATCTCTTCGGTCTCCCGTCCTACGTGGAGATGAAGCACGCCATCTGCCAGTGGCACCATCCCGTAGGCACCTTCTGGCACAACGTCGTGGGGATCCACATCAGCGGCTACGACTGGTTCCTCAAGAACCTGGCCTGCATGGACTGCCTTTCCATGATCGGCATCTGCATCCTGGCCCTGGCTCCGTTCGTGGCCATCCTGGCGGCCTGGCCCAAGGTAGGAGCCACCCACCGGGTGCTCACCCTTCTCTTCTTCATCCTCGTGGTCGAGTATCTCTTCGCCATCCTCAAGCCTATCATCCTGCCCGGTGTTGGTGGACACTAATCCACCCGTTGACCAAAAAAGCCCGGCTCTTCGCGAGCCGGGCTTTTTTATTTGGCTCTCCGGTCGATAAGTTAAAAGAACCCTTCCCTAAGGAGGTAAGACAGGATGAGGTATCGGTGGTGGGGGCTCCTCTTGGTTTTCCTTTGGTTCTTTGCGCAGGGGGCCTGGGCCATGGAACAGGCCGCTTCCCAGGAAGACCTGGCCCGGCTCAATCTTTTCGGACGCATCCTCAACCCTCACAAAAAGGGCGTGCCCGACGCAACCATCTCCATCTACGTGAACGGCGAGGAAATCAAGCCCCATCTCAAGGGGCACGGCCCGGCAGGAGAAGGCTTGACCACGGAATTCGACGGGAGCTTCCAGGTGGAGCTCGATCTGCCGCGCCAGACCATCGAACACGGCGAGATCCAGCTCGAAATCTTCAAGCCCAGCTACAAGAAGACGATCCTAACCCTCGAACCCGACGACTTCGCCATCAAGAACGGTGAGTACTACGCCAAGGTGGAGGTCATCATCCCGCGCACCAAGGGGCCGGCCTTCTGGATCGCCACGGTGGTCTTCATTCTGGCTTACGTGCTCATCTCCTTCGAGCTCCTGCACCGGACGCTTGCCGCCATGCTCGGTGCCTCGGTCATGCTCCTCATCAGCTACACCCTGGGGACCTTCAACCCCGAATACCACATTCTTTCCTACGAGAGCGCCATCCACTCCATTGACATGAACGTGGTCTTCCTGCTGATGGGCATGATGATCATCGTGGGCATCCTCAAGAACACCGGCGTCTTTCAATGGTGCGCCTACAAGTGCTATCAACTGGCGCGCGGGAACGTGATCGTCCTTTCCCTCATCCTCATGATCTTCACCGCCGTATCCTCGGCCTTCCTCGACAACGTGACCACCATGCTCCTCCTCACGCCGGTGACCATCGAGATCGCCCTCTCCCTGGGCATCTCTCCCCTTTCGCTCCTCATCCCGGAGATCCTGGCCTCCAACGTCGGCGGGACCGCCACCCTCATCGGTGA